>CATJIW010000117.1 GCA_949740745.1 uncultured Lachnospiraceae bacterium
GACCGGACGAAGGCGGACCAGATCGGGATGCTTGCCACGGTCATGAATTGCATTTACGTGTCGGAGATTTTCCGCTCGGCGGGTATGGAGACGGAGATTTTCACGCCCTTTGCCTGCGGGACCCTGACGAAGCTTTTTTCGAAGGACGAAGCGAACCGGTGCTTCCGGGAAGGCCGGGTGGTGTTTTTTGCCGGCGGGACGGGGCATCCGTATTTTTCCACCGATACGGGAATCGTGCTTCGGGCCATTGAGATGGATGCGGACGTGATTCTCCTGGCGAAGGCGGTGGACGGGGTCTATGATTCGGATCCCAGGGAGAATCCCGGAGCGAAGAAATACGACACGGTTTCGATTGAAGAGGTTATCGAGAAGAAGCTGGCGGTGGTGGACCTTACGGCCTCGATCATGTGCCTGGAGCACAGGATGCCCATGGCGGTGTTCGGGCTGGGCGAGAAGGACGGCATCGGGAATGCCCTGAAAGGCAAAATTACCGGAACGATGGTGACGGTGGAGCAGTGAGAAGAGGCCTGCGGGCAGTTTCTTTTGGGGCCGGGGGACCGGCGCATACTGATAAGGGAGGTTTTTGGTTTATGGAAGACAGATTAAAGGTATATGAGGAAAAGATGGAGAAGACGGTGAGCGTGCTTCGCAGTGATTATGCGACCATCCGGGCGGGCCGGGCCAATCCCCACGTGCTGGATCAGATCACGGTGGATTATTACGGCGTGCCCAGCGGCATCCAGCAGGTGGCGAACGTGTCTGTGCCGGAGCCCAGGATGCTGCTGATCCAGCCCTGGGAGAAGAGCCTGATCAAGGCCATTGAGAAGGCGATCTTAACCTCGGATCTGGGGATCAATCCCAGCAATGACGGAAACGTGATCCGCCTGGTATTCCCGGAGATGACGGAGGAGCGCAGAAAGGATCTCTCCAGGGATGTGAAGAAGAAGGGGGACAATGCGAAGGTCGCCGTCCGGAATATCCGCAGGGACGCCAATGACGCCATTAAGAAGTTGCAGAAGGGCGGAGAGATCTCGGAGGACGAGCAGAAGCAGTATGAGGACAGGATTCAGAAGCTGACGGACAAGTTCATTGAGAAGGTGGACGGGGAGATCGAGCTTAAGACCAGGGAGATCATGACGGTCTAGGACTTCTTCGGAAGAATATTTGTAAAAAGCATAGGAACGATCAGGGGGCAGGGGCGTTGACGGATTCTGCCCCCTTTGCGCACGGGAGTTTTCGGATTCCCGTGTGGTCTTACGGAGGTTTTGCTTATGGCAGAGGATATGGGTTTGCGCATTCCGGGGCACGTGGCGATCATTCTGGACGGAAACGGCCGCTGGGCGAAGAAGCGGGGGCTTCCCCGGAACATGGGCCACGTGGAGGGCTGCAAGGTGGTGGAGCAGACGGTGGAGGACGCCGCCAGGCTCGGCATCAAATATTTGACGGTTTATGGGTTTTCCACGGAAAACTGGAAGCGTTCTGCCGAAGAGGTGGGGGCGCTCATGCAGTTATTCCGCTATTATATGAAGCGGCTTCTTAAGGTGGCGAAGAAGAACGACGTGCGGGTGATTATGATCGGCGAGCGGAGCCGGTTTGATGCGGATATTATCAGGGGTCTTGACCGGCTGGAGAATGAGACGAAGGAAAATTCCCGCATGACCTTTACCATCGCCGTCAATTACGGGAGCCGGGACGAGATCACCAGGGCGGTGCGGCGGATGATGGAGGACTGCGCAGCGGGAAGGCTTTCGCCGGAGGAC
>CATJIW010000118.1 GCA_949740745.1 uncultured Lachnospiraceae bacterium
AAAAAACATATCAGACATCACTTGTAGTGGCAGTCCATAGCGAAAGCGAGGACGACATCTATTTTGAGACAAGGAATACCCACTACCATTTGTCTACACGCCCTTTTCCGCTGGCGGCCATAAGTCCGCTCCCCGTGAGATTGGCCGCATGCGCATGAATGGACTTTAAGTAACTATGACGGCCGATATTTGCCGTCTGTTTTCATATCCGGCCGTGGTCCACACAAGCCACGGCCGGACCAATGATCAACATGACCCTACAGCATACAGATTGGAGATACCATGAATATAGAACAATTTGCATACAAAGTAAAATCAGCGGTTGCGGCCGCTTCGCAAAAGGAAGTCCACATCCATAAAGTCTTAAAATTGAATGGGATCCTGCTCCATGGGATCACCATCCGGGAACCGGATGCCAGCATAAGCCCCACGATTTATCTGGAACCCTATTTAGAACAGTACAGGGATTCAGAAAATTTAGAGGAAATCACCGCCAGCATCCTTACCGTATATTATAAGCATAATCAGACTAAAACGTTTGATACGGATCAGGTCAGGGATTTTCACCAAATCCGGCATAAACTGTACTATCGGCTCATCAACTATGAAGCGAATCAGGAACTGCTCCAGTCAGTACCCCACAGCAGGTTCCTAGATCTTGCAAAAGTCTATTATATGGACTTTCCGATTGACGACTTCAATGACGGAAGCGTCCTCGTCCGCAATGAAAATATGGAGGATTGGGGAATATCCGACTGCGAACTAAAGCAAACCGCAGAGGAAAACACGCCTTGTCTCTACCCATTCTCCATCAGCAACATGTGCGATCTGATTCCATCAGTAGAGCTTCCCCCCGAAGCGGCATCGGGATTGCCGCCGGAATCACCCGCTCCCATGTTTGTCTTATCGAATGAAAAAAAGGCCTATGGAGCCGCAGCCCTCTGCTACGAAAAAATTTTGGATCATTTTTCGCAATCAATAGGAAGCGATCTTATCGTCCTGCCAAGCTCCGTCCATGAAACGATACTGCTGCCTTTAAATACCAGCATTCATATCGATTGCCTGCGTGCAACGGTTTATGACATTAATCGTACTATGGTTAATCGTTCAGATTTCCTTTCTGACAACGTGTACTATTTCTACAGGAAGGCCAAACAGCTTACACTCGCTTAAACTGTACAGCAGGGCAGCCCAAAATACTGCCCTGCTTTCTACTTTATGAATCAGGAGGTTCTCATGGATCTACTCACCAAATTTGAAAACATTGAAATGAAAGCCGATACCCGTATCTCGGAAGCAGACCGGATATTCTGTAAAGCACACCAAGCAGCTTACGACAATGCCAGAGCTTCCCTGCCGGAGCTGGGATTTATCTGGGATGACATGCTGGGCCAGCAGAAGGAATTACTGGCGCCGACAGGTACATCTACAGAAACATACCTTGCTACTTATGATGGTCTGAAACTTTCTGACTATGCCATCCGGCAACAGCTTCATTCCCTGCATCCCCGATTCATATGCCAGATTGTCTCCTATTTCAGCAGAATTTACCATTTTTCCATAAACACGGACGATATCGTATATAATCTTGTTCCCCAGGAGCCAGGAGACAGATGGAGGGAAAATTATAAAGAACAGGTTGAAAACTATACAAAAGAGCTGGATAAATTGTCTCTCCACTATACGGCTGTTCTTGAACAGATATTCCTTCAGACAGGAGGACGGGCCTTTTATGAGCAGGCGCTCCATGAACTCAAGGATAAATGCCATCAGGCTTCCTGGAACGCCGACACTGGGAGCCCAAGATTTGAACTAAAAAAAAGCACCATGCAGCTCACCGGCCATGCCTGCAGCTTTCGGGATTGGTACAGCGGGAACGAATGGTCGTTGGCTGACAGGACAAATGACATCTTACAGGGTATTGCCCATTTTGAAACGGATTCTTTTGAATCCATCCCCGACAGCCTGTTAAAAATTCTTAACCGATACGATTCCCCTGAAAATCCGTATGAATTTCCCGACTGCGAAAAAATACAGTCCCTGCGGATGTTCAAGAACGGAAGGGTTGATCTGAAATTCACCAGTGAAGCCCATGCTTCCCAGTTTATAGAGGATTATACAAAAACCATGTGTTAAGCGAGGTGATACGAATGAAGTATACTTACCGTGGGGAATCCATTCCCCAGGGTAAACGAAAAATGCTGAACGAAAAAGTCCTGTACCTGATCGACAGCGGCCTTTGCAGGGAATACTCCATCAGCCCGGAAGATATTTACAATGCCTATACCGGTGATGGCGGCCTTCATGGTCTGGAACGGGCGGACTATGAAAATCACCATGCATACAGCGAGGCAAAAAAAGAGTGTGAAAACGGCCAGTTCTTTACGCCGCCCCGTTTGTGCGAATTGGTAACGGCATGCCTGAAACTGTCTGATCACGATCTGGTGGCGGACCTTACCTGCGGCATGGGAAGTTTTTTCAACTTTATCCCCACGGAGGCAAACATCTACGGATGTGAACTGGATGTAAAGGCCGTAAAAGTAGCAAAATTCCTTTATCCAGAAGCCATGATCGAATGCCGGGATATCCGGGCCTGCCGGCCCGAGACACGGTTTGACTGTGTGGTGGGGAACCCGCCTTTCCACTTAAAGTGGCGGACCGACAACGATATCGCACTGCCTTCCCAGATGTACTACTGTCTGAAAGCGGCAAAAGTATTGAAACCACTGGGAATCCTCGCACTGATCGTGCCCCAGTCTTTTCTCTCAGACAGTTTTACCGACAAGGGGCAGATTCAGGGAATGGAACACCAATTCAGTTTTCTGGGACAGGTGTTGTTACCGGATAACGCTTTTTCCTATCTGGGAGTCAACCATTTCCCTACAAAACTGCAGTTTTGGCAGAAAAAAACAACAGACCCCGGATGGAGACCCCATCCGTACCGGACAGAAGCCGATTGCATCCTGCCGAAGGCTTTTGATATTCAGAAAGAATCTGAAGCTATCCACCATAGGATGCTGGCCTTTGCTAAATCGGCACTGAAAAATAACCAGTCCAAGATCCTTCTGGAACTGGCAAAATCACACCATACGTCCGATGATTTCAGATACCGGACACAAAAGCTTTTATATCATATCAAGATACATCCGCTTACCCGGCCATTGTATGCCAAATGCTGTGAATATCTGCACCGCTTCTATACCCAGCACAAACCAGATGATATGGGCTATGAACAATGGTGCCGGGTGCAGCTTACGGAGAACAAGGTGCTTACCTATCTCCGAAAAGCATTAAAAAAGCAGAATCCAGCAGTGGAAGCAGACCGTATCTGTCTGGTCAAGAGCAAGGGAGAGTTCGTCTACAAAGGGTATAGCGCTGCAGCCCGCCGGCGGATCAAAGGTGACCAACGGCTGCCTGTGCCGATCTATCAGGCAGTGCTTGAAAACACCCCGGAGTCCTATCCCGGTTATGAACGGCTGCTCCGCAGGAAACGGGCAGAATATGAAGCTCAGAACATCCCCTTTTCAGAAATGGACGAAAATCCTTCTATCGCCAAGTGGCTGAATGACTTCTCTCTGTGGGATTCCTCTCTTTTTGAGGAAATCCGTCTGAATGAAATTCAGAAGCACGACATCAATCTCACCCTCCAAAAGCGCTATGCACTCCTGCAGTGGGAACAGGGAAGCGGAAAGACGCTGGCCGGCATTGCAACGGGGCTGTACCGGATGAAAACCCAGAACGTGCACAGCACATGGGTCATTTCCTCCGCCATCTCCATTCGCAACAACTGGAATGTAGTGCTGGCAAACTATGACCTGCCCTGCGTGTTCATCAAGCGCCTGGCGGACCTGGACCGTGTCCGGTCCGGAGATTTTGTACTGCTGACACTGAACAAAGTAAGTTCTTATAAAAAACATTTACGGAAGCGTATGAAGCTTCTGCACCAGAACATCCAGCTCATACTGGATGAGAGCGACGAGATTTCCAACCCTAGCAGCGCCCGGAGCCAGGCGGTACTCTCCTGTTTCCGCCGCTGCCGGATGAAGCTGCTCACCACAGGCACCAGTACCAGGAACAACATTTCGGAATTTGCCCCGCAGATGGAGCTTCTCTACAACAATTCCATCAACATGATCTCCTGGAACCAGTATATCTATCACCATGGCAAGAAAGCGGATTCGGACGCAGAGCCGGACCACGACAGCAATCCCTATTTTGGCCGGCCGATCCCGGCCTACAAAAAAGGATATTCCCTGTTTTCCGCCTCTCATCTTCCGGAAAAAGTAACCGTATTCGGCATGGAGAAGCGCACCCAGGATATCTACAATGCGGACATTCTCAGCGACATTTTAGGAAAGACCGTGATCACTAGAACCTTTGAAGAGGTGTCATGCAAGGACATCAAGCAGATCCATCAGGTATTACTCCAATTCCCACCGGAAGAAAAAGAGGTCTACCAGAAAGCGATAAACGAATTTTACGCCCTGCGGGATAACTATTTTTCTTCCGCCGGCAATTCCAGAAAGGATTCCATGATGCGCCTGATCCAACAGATCGTGCTGCTCCTGCGCATCAGCGCCGCCCCGGATACGGTGCAGGAATACAGAGGGGATACCCCGGTCAAGGTCATGGCCGCCGTTGAGATGGCTGCCGAATGGAAAAATGAGATCATTGCCATCGGAGTGCGGCATATTGCCGTACTGAAATCTTATGAAAAAGCACTGCGGGAATACCTGCCGGATCGCCCCCTGTTTGTGGTAACCGGCGCCAATACCAGCTTTGCAAAAAGACGGGAGCTTCAGCAAACCTTGAAGGACAGCAGAAACGGGATACTCCTCTGTACCCAGCAGAGTCTTCCCTCCAGTGTCAACTTTGATTATGTCAATAAAGTCATCATACCGGAACTACATTACAACAACTCCGGCATGAGCCAGTTTTATTTCCGGTTCATCCGCTATACTTCAACGCAGCACACGGACATTTATTTTCTCACCTATGCCGGGAGCATTGAATCTAACCTAATGCAGATGATACTGGCAAAGGAAAAGCTGAATTTATTTATGAAGGGACAGGACGTGGACTTAGACGAAATCTATGACCGGTTTAATGTGGATTATGACCTGCTCTCCCTCCTGATGCGTCAGGAACGGGATGAAAACGGTGTACTCCATATCCGGTGGGGAGAACAAAAAATTGCATGAGGATTCACAGCAAGCTTCCCTGCAACGGTAATTCTAAGGCTGTCTATATTTCAAACGATTGGAGGAATCTTATGAAAAGTACTGAGTTACGAAAGGAACTAGAAAATTATCTTATTATCTTAAAGAGAAACCTTGATAAAGTGTCTCTGGAAACATTAAAAACCAAATACAAAAAACCTTTTGGTGAATTACAGCATAATATCAGTGCCACAGCTACCGCCTATGTAAAGCAGATCGCACTGGAGAATATCCGAATTCGTGCCGATTTCTTCGAGGAGGCCCAGCCGTTAATCCAATCTGCTATTGACCAGTCCGGCATTCTGCAGAAAATCTCCGTAGCCGCTTTCCAAAAACAGGATATATCGGAAATCGACTGCCTGGCGGCCACATTAAAAGAGCAAATCCATCAGACTCTCATACCTTTTTATGAGCGGCATATCCGGTTATATCTGGACGGCGAATGCTTTGAAACTCCGCCTGGGGCACCGAAATTCTACAATGAAGCGACAGGCTGCATTTGGAAGGGAAACGCATGGATTCCTTTGGAGCTTGATAAAAAAGCTCTTCTTTTTCCAGTGCAGGACAAACCGAAGACAGCAGCATAAAAGATAAGAAGCGTGGAAACAATTCCTCCTCTGCTTGCATACCGCCGGTACGCCATTTCAGCGGGCGGACATAGGAAAGAAACAGAGGAAGTAAGTCATGTGCCCAGCCTGCCTTTATGACAGGCCGGGGGAAAGGAGAGGACATGGATAAAGAAATTTTCTGGAACATAATCGATGCAGTGAACAGCAGTGTGAATGGCGGTGGCCAGGAGGCCATCCTGGAAGCAACCCAAACGGAGCTACTGAAGTTTTCCATAGCGGACATCGCCAGATGGAATGAAATCAAGAAAGTGTATATGGAGCTTGCAGACAGGAACGATCTGTGGGCGGCCTGCGCAGCCACCGGGTCGCGCTGTTCGGATATGGGGTTTATAAATTTCCGCTCCTGGCTGATCTCCCAGGGAAGGGATGTGTATATGCAGGTGCTTCAGGATCCGGATTCCCTGGCGGAGATGGCAGTTCCAAAAGGAGAGGCAAATTTTGAAGCTTACGCATCCATTGCCTTATATACCTATACGCAGAAAAAAGAAATTGAAACAAAAGGACTGGCATCCGTCCTGGAAGACTATCTGTTGTGGATCATAACGGTAAGAGAATTCCGTGCAAAATCCTATCTGTGGACGCTGGTATGTAGAAATAATTTCTATCCGGAGTTTAGCGCACATGTGCTTGGGGCCGAGGAAAAGAAGGAAATACTGGCAGAGGTGGATCTAAGGCCGGATATCAACTGTAATTGGAACCTGGAGACGTTGCCCCAGATTGTCCCTAGACTGTGCCGGAAATATGGCACAGGGCAGGGGATGGACATCCCCTGACAGATACAAATAATAATCTTTAATGAAAAAAGGAGGAACAGGTAGAGCTATGTTTATACGGAATTTTGTAGCGAACACGGTCTTTGGACAGATCATGGACCGGATCTATGGGCAAATCATCGGACTGGGGCTGGTGCTCTCAGACGAGAAGGCACCCAGGATTGCCGGCCGATTCGGCCCGGATACCAACACCGGGGCCAAACATCATGAGCACGGTCTATGCGGCCCAGAGTGCCATCAACATAACCAGGACCGTAGTAAAGACGGTGGCGGGATGACTGAGAGCAAACTGGTCTATATCGCATCTCCCTATGCGGGAGATATGGAGGAGAATGTGGCGTTTGCAAAAGAAGCCTGCCGATACGCCGCTGCACAGGGATGTACACCGGTGGCAGTCCACCTGCTGTACCCACAGTTCTTGGACGATCAGGTGCCGCAGGAGAGGGAGGCAGGACTTAAGATGGGACGGCGGGTCCTCGCTGCCTGTGACGAGTTCTGGCTGTGCGGGGAGAGGCTGTCTGCGGGGATGCGGGCAGAGAAAGTGGAGGCGGAAAGACTGGGAATCCCTATACGGTTGATCCCGTCCTCCAATATTTTCCCTGACACGGGACAGAGAAAGCAGGATGAGCAGAAAGAAGAGGTTCCGGGGATGGGATGCCAGCGTAAAGACCAATAAATTTTTGAATCCCAAAATAAGTATGTTAAAGAGAAAAGGAAGAATCCCATAGAATGTCAGAGTTTGAAAAAACCTGAATTCATAGGATCCTTTCTTTTCTTAGGAATCAGGGGCTGAAATCGGCATTAACCGACAGCCCCCTTTTTGTGATCTCAGAATATCATAATCGGAACTTTCGCATTTTTACCTCTACCCTGACCGGCGGTTTTACATTCGCCGCAAACTCATCCGCATCCTCTTTCTTCCCCACGATACTGCCATAATGTGTCGGGATGGCTGCGGACGGCTTGATCGTATTGACAAGCTCCGCCGCCTTTTTCGCATTCATGGTATAGGTGCCGCCAATAGGCACAAGCGCTACATCACACCTGACTGCCTTTGCCTCCTTCGTGGCGTCAGTATCCCCTGCAATGTAAATCCTCTTCCCGTCAACACGGATGATATATCCCACCCATCCCGCACTCTTCGGATGGAATGGCTTCAGGCTGTTATAGGCAGGTATCGTCTCAAGCTCCAGACCATCCACATCCTGGCATATCCCCGGCTTCACCGTGACAATGCGTCCCACAAGTTTCGCAGCTTCCTGCGCCTTGCCCTCCATCTTCTCCGGAACGACAAGAATTGTCTCCGCTTTGGCGGCCTTTTCGATATCCTCCGGTGAAAAATGGTCATAGTGGTCGTGGGTAATCAGGATGTAATCCGCATCCCGCGGCTTTTCACGCATCTGGAAGGGATCCACGTAAATAATGCCCTCCCGTCCTCTGATCCTGATACTGTTTTGAGTGAATACCTCAATGTTTCCAGTCACCATCAATACCTCCAATCTCCGTGTAGATCCTCTATGTAGATCAATCCTTCGGTTTCTTCCCGATCAGCCTGATAATTTCTCCCTCGTCCGCTTCGGGATACAGCTCTTTTACCCGTTCTGTAATTCTCCGCCATGATTCCACGGGCTTCTCCGTATAGGCCGCCGTTACTTTCTCATATCCCCACACTGCCTCCGGCGGCAGCATGACGGACACCGGCATTCCGTACTCGTCCCCACGCTTGTTAGTCCTTTTATGGAAGTCCGTGATCACAAGATAGGTCTGCATCTGAAGCCCTGTAATGATTCCGGGATAGTTCCTCTCGCCGCCTTTGCCAAATCCCGCTTTCTTCTTCAGGTCTGTAGAAAGCATCTGAACATCCGGGAATGTCATATCCCCGTCTTTGTCCGTACCTGTCAGCAGATCCATGATCTTTTTCTCCCGTCTGTTTACAAGGCCGTCCTCCCACCGGGAATCGAAATCGTACCCCATCCGCCTATAGTTCACGAAATACGGCAGCCATTCCACGCTGATAAATCCGGCTTTCCTGTCAAAGAACTTTCCGTAAGCAATCTGGCGGCTTGCGGCGATGATCTCCCGCCACTCCCACGGGTCCTCATTCCTGTTTCCCGTCCACCAGTAGTCCGGTGAGACGTGTTCTTCCGCAGAAAACCCCTC
>CATJIW010000119.1 GCA_949740745.1 uncultured Lachnospiraceae bacterium
GCACTGGACAATGCGCAGCTTACCCTGTACGAAGGAGAGGTATTGGGTCTTTTGGGGGAAAACGGGGCAGGAAAGTCTACCCTGATGAATGTATTGGGTGGTATTTACAAGCCTGATACGGGGAGTATCAAGATCGACGGACAGGACGTGACCATCGGGAGCGTTGTGGAGGCCCAGAAGCTGGGGGTGGCCTTTATCCATCAGGAGATCGCGCTGGTGCCCTATCTGTCGGTGGCGGAGAATATTTTTCTTGGAAGGGAACTCAAATCTGCCGGCATGGTGGATAAGAGGCGGATGTACAAAGAGGCGAAGCAGTGGCTGGACATGGTGGGGCTGGACGTGAATCCGGCCACGATGGTATGCCGCTTAAGCATCGGCCGTCAGCAGATGGTGGAGATCGCCAAAGCCTGTTCCCTGAACATGAAGCTGATGATCATGGATGAGCCGACCTCGTCCCTGTCGGAGAACGAGGTGGAGTCCCTTTTTAAAATGATCAATTCCCTGAAAGAGCGGGGAATCGGAATTATCTATATTTCCCATAAGCTTTCCGAGATCTTTACCATTACGGACCGGGTGTGCGTGATGAGAGACGGAAGCTATGTTGGCACCATTATCACGAAGGAGAGCCAGGAATCGGATCTGGTATCCATGATGGTGGGCCGGACGTTGGATAATTACTATGCGAGGACCTTTAACGAACCGGGAGAGGTGGTTCTGGAGGCGAAGAACATCAGTTCCGGGAAGCGGGTGGTCGACTGCAGCTTTGACGTGAGGCGGGGAGAGATCCTGGGCTTTTACGGACTGGTGGGCGCAGGACGTTCCGAGCTGCTTAAGGCGGTTATGAACCTGTACCCCAGGGACGGCGGGGCTGTTTACATAAAGGGACAGGACGTGTCGAAGCTTCCCACCAGAAGGATTCAGGAGATGGGAATCGCCCTGGTGCCGGAGAACCGGAAGCTGGAGGGGCTGATTTTAAAGAATACCATCGCCTTTAATATCAGCATCTCCGTGCTTAAAAAGTTTATCGGGAAGCTGAGAGTCAATTATAAAAAAGAAAAAGAAATCGTGGACAACGGAATTAAATCCCTTGCAGTGAAGACGCCTTCCAGAACCCAGGCGGTGAGAAATCTCTCCGGCGGGAACCAGCAGAAGGTGGTACTGGCGAAATGGCTGGCCTCCGAGCCGGAGATTCTGGTGCTGGATGAGCCCACCAGAGGCGTGGACGTGGGTGCCAAGGCGGAGATCTATAAGATCATGAACGAGCTGGCGGCGCGGGGCATGGCGATCATTATGATCTCTTCCGAGATGCCGGAGATCGTAAATATGTGCGACCGGATGCTGATCATGAGCGGCGGAAGGATCAGAGGCGAGCTGGACAAATCAGAGTTTGAACAGACGAAGATTTTACATTATGCGATTGCAGAGGA
>CATJIW010000120.1 GCA_949740745.1 uncultured Lachnospiraceae bacterium
CTCCCCGCCCCCCCTGCCAGTCTCCAAGGGCCTTGTCCCATCCGTTCCCTTATCTTTCCTGCCGCACCCCCAGCTCATGCCAAGAAGTGTCATTCCCAAAACTGCCAAAACTAATTTTCCTCGTTTCATTTGATCTTCTCTCCTTTCCCAAAACATTTCTGCCAGACAATTGCAAAACTCAAAATGATAAGCAGATTCTGGCAGTATGTCCGTCCAAAGCCTGCTGCGCCAGGCGTTCCGGCAAGCCCAAACCTCAGAAGCCACTCGGGATAGAATCCCTCCTGTCTTCCCTGGTCTTTCCTCCACGGCGCAGAGGGCTTTTCCCGGAAATATTGCCAGAATCTTTCCCGGCACTCTCCAATACCGCAATTGTCTGATCCGGATTTTCTCACGTTTGCGAATCGCGAAATGGGCGGAATTTTCTGGCTGTTTGTCCGTCCATAGCCTGCTGCGCCAGGCGTTCCGGCAAGCCCAAACCTCAGAAGCCACTCGGGAAAGAATCCCTCCTGTCTTCCCTGGTCTTTCCTCCACGGCGCAGAGGGCTTTTCCCGGAAATGTTGCCAGAATACTCAATGCGTTTTCGAGTTTCGCAAACGCTTATCCGGATTATACGGGAAAAGAGCTTGAAAAGTCCTGGAAAACTTAAGAGAAATACCGGAAGATCTTAAAAGATTTTTAGAGAAATTCCTGCTAAAATGGATAAGACGGAAAAGCGGTCTTTTCTGTTGCAGGCTGATTGACTTGACGGCGCCGGGTGCTGCTTCCGTGCAGACACGTCGGTTTCTTCGGATTTTCCTGCGCCGCCTGTTGCAGATCATTTTACCTCCATCAAACCGGGTCGGATAAAATGATCTGCGCTATGCTCGGAAAATCCGAGAACCCTTCCTATCGTCTGCACGGAAGCAGCGCCCGGCGCCCGCCTGTACTTCGACTGAGAAAAGACCACTTTTTCCTGGTTCAACGAGAAATGAACCCGGAGAGACAGTCAATAAAAAGGCAATAATAAATCAATAAAGA
>CATJIW010000121.1 GCA_949740745.1 uncultured Lachnospiraceae bacterium
CCACGGATTAAGCGGTGGAACCGGCCGCTTTTCCGCATAGGAGCCGCTTTTTGTGCATACATTGAAAGAAGAATGGTCAAGGAGGACGAAAGCAATGAAAATGCGGATGAAGAGAAAAAGGAGGCAGAGCATCTGGATGCTTTGTCTTATTCCGGTTTTCCTTCTGGCTGGCTGCGGCAAAGGAAGCGGAGACGGGGAAAAGGAAACGCTTGATTACGAGGTGGTGACAGAGGCGGAGATTCCACCGGAATTAAAAACCATCATTGAAGAAAAAAAACAGACGGAGTTTAAGCTGACCTATACCTGCGACGGCTTTCTGTATCTGGTGGCCGGGCTGGGGCAGCAGGAAACAGGAGGATACAGCATTTCTGTCGGGGGCCTGTACCTGCAGGGAGGATCCGTCTGTCTGGAAACCCGGTCGATGGGACCGACGAAGGAGGAAGCGGAGGCCAAAACGCCTTCCTGTCCTTATCTTGTGATCCGGCTTCCGTATCGGGAGGAACCTGTGGTATTTTTATAGGAGGATGCAATGGAACTGACAAAGAAAAGCATACGCATGTGCAGGCTGAAGAAAAAGACCGTATCCCAGATCACCATGGATGATGATTTCATAGTGCCCGACGTAAAGCCGGACATGGAAAAAATTATTCTGGACGACGGAAACGTTGAGATCGAGGAAATTAAAAAACTGACGGAAAAAGCAGAGCTGCGGGGGAAGCTTTCCTATAAGATCCTGTATCATCCGGCAGAGGGGAACGGGCTGTGCGCCATGGAAGGGAGCATACCCTTTGACGAATATGTCAATATCCCGGAGCTGGACGAAAAAGATTATCTGCAGGTGGAAGCCGAGGTGGAGGATCTGACCATAGAGCTGATCCATTCCAGGAAGGTCAACGTAAAAGCCATCGTCACCTTCTGTCTGAACCTGGAAGGGATCGACGAGCAGATGGCGGTAACTGCGGCAGCTGACGACGGCCCGGTGGAGACGCTTACACGGGTGATGCGGGCAGCTCAGACGGCGGTCTGCCAGAAGGATACATACCGGCTGAAGGAGGAGATAGAAATCGCGGGGACCCAGCCGGATATCGAGGAGCTTCTCTGGAGCCAGTGCCGCCTGCGGAACGTGCAGATCAAGCCCCTGGACGGCCAGCTGGGGATCCAGGGAACGCTTCATGCGTTCTGCGTTTACCGGGGGCCGGAGGCCCATATTCCGCCCCAGTGGCTGGAAAAGGAAATTCCTTTTTCCGGCACGGTAGAGCTTCCGGACTCTTCGGAGGATATGTATCCGGAGATTACCGCAAGGCTGGGGCACTGCCAGATCGAGATCCAGCCGGATTTTGACGGGGAGAACCGGAGCCTTTCCCTGGACGTGGTCATGGAAATGGACATCAAGCTGTACCAGGAAGAGACGCTGCAGGTGGTGAGCGACGTATATTCTCCCGCCAAAGAGCTGGAGCCGGAATATCTTTCGGCCAGAGTGGAAGAGATCCTTGTCAAGAACAGCTCCAAGACCAGGCTGAACGAGCGGCTGAAAAGCGGGACCGAGGACAATATTCTGCAGATCTGCCATGTGGACGGCGTGCTGCGGGTGGACGACAAAAAGCCGGTGGAGGGCGGCCTTATGCTGGAGGGAGCCCTGTGTCTGAAGGTGCTTTACATGACCGACAGCGATCTGCGCCCTCTCCAGTCGATGAAGGGAGTGATCCCTTTCCAGTATAAAGCAGAAGCGAGGGGAATGGATGAAACCTGCGGTTATCAGCTGAATACGGGACTGGAACAGTTAAGCGCATCCATGCTCGGCGGCGGGGAAATTGAGGTGAAGGCTTCGGTCCTTTTCGACCTGCTGGTGAGGAGGCAGACGGATGAACAGATTATGACGGGGATTGCAGAGGCGCCCCTGGATCTGGACTGGATCCAGAGGCTGCCGGGGATCGTGGTTTATGTGGCCCAGCCGGGAGACACCCTGTGGAAGATCGCAAAAAAATTTCATGCCTCTGTGGATTCCCTCCGTCAGTGCAATGAACTGAGTGATGACAGCCTGGCTCCGGGAAAACGTCTGCTGGTTATGAAGCAGGTGGAAGAGGCAGTCTGAGGCAGAGAGATTTCTTTCAAATTTCAGTAGACAAAAGGGGAGAAGATACATAAGATAAATTATAGGCGGGAAAGCTGCTCCGGATGAAAAGACGGATGACCGGCATCAGACGGCGATCAAAGCTCACAGGCTTTTCCTGACCCTTATTAAAATACCGGGAGCGGCAGGTCCGTTCCGCGTCTGATGCTTTTATATAAATACAAGGAGCCAGCCGCCGGCAGCATATCAGCCTGGCGCGGCATGGACGGCGTGCGGTTTCCGCACGCTTACATAGCGTTTCCGGAGGTTTTCCGAAAACCGGAGGAGCAGGCCGGAGACGGAGAGTGCAAAAAGCCGGAGGACGGAAGCGGGAGAAAGAGAAAAGGGAGAAAAGAAATGGAAGAGACGGAGAATGCCGGAGGGACAAAAGAAAACTTTACCTATATATTAAAATGCAGAGACGGGAGTCTCTACACCGGCTGGACAAACCGTCTGGAGGAGCGGGTGGCGGCCCATCAGGCCGGCCGGGGCGAAAGATACACCAGGAGCCGCCG
>CATJIW010000122.1 GCA_949740745.1 uncultured Lachnospiraceae bacterium
AAAGAGGCTGTTAAACCACTTAAGGGATAAGCCTGCGTTCATAATGGCGCCCATGGTGATCCAGCGCCCTTTCTTATAACCGCAGAAGGTATTGGTGGAAAGCTCCGGATTCAGGATCGGCACGTCGCTCTGGAAAGACACCTGGCCGCTGGTACCGATGTTGGAGGACGCCTGGCCGGCCTTCACGATGCCGTTTCCGATGCCCTGCATCACCTGGTCTCCGCCTCCCGCCACCACCACCGTGGACCTGGCAAGCCCGGTCTCCTTAGAAGCTGCTTCGCAGACGGTCCCCGCCGCTTCGTCAGTTCCGTAGCACCTGGGGAAAAACTCCATGGGCACGCCGACGGCTCCAAGGATCTCTTCCGACCAGCAATTCCTTCTGATATCGAAAGCAAGCGTCGCCGAAGCGTCGGAATAATCTGAAGAGACCTCCCCGGTCAGCCGGAATTTCAAATAGTCCTTCGGAAGAAACGCATATCTCACTTTTTCATAATTTTCCGGCTCATGCTTCCTCACCCACAGTAAAGAAGGGAGAAGGAACCCCGTATAAACAGGATTCATCACCAGCTCCCGCACCTTATCCGGTCCGAGCGCCTCCGAAAGCTCCTTCACCTGCTCCGAGGATCGGGCGTCGCAGTGGAGGATCGCCGGCCGGATCACCCGAAACTCTTTATCCAGAAGAACGGCCCCGTGCATCTGCCCGGAAAAACTGACGCCCTTCACCTCCGACGCCGGTGCGCCGCAGGCAGCAAGCGCTTCCCGCACCGTCACGCAGCATGCCTGCCACCACTCCTCCGGATCATGCTCCGCATATCCCCCGAAAGGAGAAGCAAACTGATAGGGCCTTGCGCTCTGTGCCTTTACCGTTCCCGCCTCGTCAATTATGATCGTCTTAAGACTGGAAGTCCCAAGATCGATCCCCATCAAATATGCCATGACTTCTGTCTCCTTTTCCTGATTTTCTGTTCACCTTCGGACCGGGACCCTTTTATGGAAAGCAGGTATGGACTCCGGCCACGAAAGTATCGCCCAGGCCGATGGTGTATCTCGGATGCTCCAGATACCTGGAGGGCACCAAAACCGCCTGCCTGCCGCCTCCGGGCTGTACAAGCCTTTCATGGAAGGCAAGTCCTGCAGGACTTAACCCCAGCTTCAGGGTTTCCCTGCACTCTTCGATGGTCCCGTACCTTCCGATCCTCGCCCTGGTCCCCGACATGAGATTACCCATGGTAAGGCCCTTCTCAATATCGATCCCCTTAAGCTCTTCTCCGTAATACAGCGAATAATCCTTCGTATGGAGTACGACTCCCCGGATCCCGTGGCCGGACCTCAATGCTTCGATCCCCCGGATCACCGATTCAATATCCGTAATGTCCGTCATAACCCCTGCGGCTTCATTCTGCGCCACCAGCTCCTCCTCGTTGGTCCCGACAATATCGACATAAGGCGCCAGACGGTGGAAAAGCATCTCCTTCACCTCAGGGTTCATATAATATGCGCCCTCCACGTAAGCAATGAAGTCCGGATTCTTTTTCCTCAGTATTTCGAAATGCCCGCAGATCTCATCCAGCCGTTCTTCCATGACCGCCGTATCAATCACCGCATCAAAGCCGGAAGCCAGATAGGATGCGATATCTCCCGCATGCCCGTTCCAGTATTCGAAAAACCCCGGATCGACAGGCGTAGTCTTATGGATCCTGTCATAAAACAGAATCAGACGGTTGGACAGCGGAACCACATATTCCGTGTCTCCGATCACAATCCTGTCGTCTTTGGAAAACTGCAGGATCATATGATAGACGGGCACCTCCCGGGAAGCCCCTTCCATAATGGGCACCAGCCTTCCGTCCTTTACCACCTCCACGCCGGGAGCGTCCATCATCCGGCACACCTCCCTGCACCGGTCGGTAAGCTGGGCCGTCATGGGAAATCCCAGCGCCGCAAGCGCCGCCACTCCCTGGGCGCAGGTGCCTCCAAGAGCCGGTTCCGACCGGAAATGCTCCCTGAGGTACTCGCATACCTCCAAACTGGTAATGTCAAAATTGGCTCCGATCCCCTTCATCAGGCAATAGCTGCTGATCCGGGCAAAATCTTCCATGGTATTGATCGTATCACCCGCCTGAGCCGCCGGCTCTTCCTTTAAAAATTCTTTCAGGATCTGATTATATACGTCAACATCCCAATGAAAAACCACGTCGTAATTGCTGGTATATCCGAACACATGCCTCCGGCCGCTGCTTTTGCAGGCTTCGATATCTGCCGGAATCTGATTCAGATATGCTTCATATTTATCCTGATATGCCATATGTCCCACCCTGTCTGATTTTTGTCTCACAATCACAATCTGAAGTTCTATAATTTCGAAGAGCCTTTTAAAGCTTATATTCTGCCAGAAGCATTTCCAGCCGGTCCACACTCCCCGGCTCCCGTTCCGCATTCGCCACAAAATAAAGCAGCGCATCGATAACCGCCATGGCATACACATGGGAAATTGCCCCGAATTCCGTATACAGCGGATCCTCCACGGAAATGTACATGGTATAATCCGCAAGCTGAGAAACCGGGCTTCTGGCCGCTCCCGTGATGACAATGCTTTTCATCCCTTTTTCTCTGCCCAGCTCCAGCGCCTGAAGCACCTGCCTGGAGCTTCCCGAATGGGAGATCGCCACGATCACGTCCCGTCTGCTGCCCAGACTGATATTGCTCAAAAAATACTCCGGAATCAGCGCACTGCTGGTCCGGATCCCCAGGCGTCCCAGCCGGAACCCCAGGTCAATGGCCACCGGACTGGTATTCCCCACGGCCGCCACATGTACCATTTCACTCTCCCGGATCAGCCTGGCGCAGCTTAAGACCACGTTCATATCCAGCCTGGACGCCGTATTCAAAAGATTTCTTGCAATTCCCTGCAGGATTTCCTTCGCCGTATCCGGATTGTTCTGATCCCCCCGGTAGCCTACCAGCTGATGCTGTCCCAGATCCCTTGCCAGGTTGATCTTCATCTGATAAAAGCCCTGATATCCCAGATGCTTGCACATGCGGATCACCGTGGCGTCACTGACGCCGGAAAGCTCCGCAAGCTCCGACACGCTGGAAGAGACCACCTGATCCGGGTGCTCCAGAATGTAGTCAGCCACCTTTTTCTCTGCCGCAAACATCTGCTGGTAATTTTCCCTGATCGTATCGATCACTAATGCATCTTCCTGATTCATGTTCTGTCACTCCGCGCTGTCAAAAAATGTTCTCCGATCCTTCATTGAACAATTTCATTAATTTTCTATTAACGATTATAGGATAATTGCACAGCTTTGTCAATGACATCTGAGGGCAAAATCACGGACATCTAAATTTTTTCTCAATATTTCCCATGATTCTTTTCCTCTTTTGTGTTTTATTACAATTTTTCACCTTATTTTTTATGCAATATTGCCATATACAAAAAATAATACTTCGCACAACCGCCGGATTCTGCCAGGGCTCTGCCCGCTCTTCCGCTTGTGCATTCCACCCACTATTTACATATTTTTCCGCTTTTAATTATACAATTTCAATAAAACTAAAATAAAAGGCTATAGGAAACTTCCCCGCCGGACGGGGTCCCTTCCCACAGCCTTTCCTGATTCTTATATTCCTGTACGCTGACCGCCCTACAGTGCCCGGATCCGCTCGATGGCCCGCGCCGTATTCTCACAGGTTCCGAAGGCCGTCAGGCGGAAATACCCCTCTCCGCTGGGCCCGAAGCCGGAGCCGGGCGTACCCACCACATTCGCCTTCTCCAAAAGGAAGTCAAAGAACTCCCAGGAGGTCATGGTCCCCGGCGTCTTCAGCCAGATGTAGGGGGCGTTGACGCCGCCGGACACCGCATAGCCCGCTGCCTTAAGTCCCTCGTAGATCACCCTCGCATTGTTCATATAATAGGCCACCTGAGCCTTTAACTGGCTTTTTCCTGCCTCGGAATATACTGCCTCCCCGGCCCTCTGGATGATGTAGGGAGCTCCGTTGTACTTGGTGCCGTGACGCCTTGCCCACAGAGAATGCAGGCTCACATCCCCGCACTTTAATTCCTTCGGGATTACCGTGTAGCCGAGGCGGACTCCCGTAAAGCCCGCATTTTTGGAAAAGCTCTTAAGCTCGATGGCGCAGGTCCTGGCCCCCTCGCACTCATAAATGGTATGAGGGACGTCGTCCTCGGAAATATACGCCTCGTAAGCCGCATCATAAATAATGACGGCGCCTGTCCGGTTGGCATAGTCCACCCATCCCTGGAGGGCGTCCTTCGTAATCGTCGCTCCGGTGGGATTGTTGGGAAAGCAAAGATAGATCATATCCGGCGTCTCCCGGGGAAGCTCCGGCGCAAATCCGTTCTCCGCCGTGCAGGGCATGTAGATCACGTCGCTCCACTTCCCGGAAGCCTCCTCATAGATCCCGGTCCTTCCCGCCATGGCGTTGGTATCCACGTACACCGGATAGACCGGATCGCAGACGGCAATCCTATTGTCCAGGCTGAAGATCTCCTGAATGTTTCCGGAATCGCACTTGGCCCCGTCGCTGACAAAGATCTCGTCGGCGGCAATGTCACAGCCTCTCGCCTTATAATCTCCCTCTGCAATGGCCGTCCTCAAAAACTCATAGCCCAGGTCCGGCGCATAACCCCGAAAGGTCTCCGAAACGCCCATCTCGTCCACAGCCTTATGCATAGCCTCAAGGATCACCGGCGCCAGAGGCTGCGTCACGTCCCCGATTCCCAGACGAATAATCTCTTTTTCCGGATTGGCCTCGGAATATTCCCGCACCTTCTTTCCTATGGTGGAAAAAAGATAACTGCCGGGCAGTTTTAAATAATTGTCGTTGATTTTAAACATGGTTTCATCCTCCGCTTATGTTCTCCCGTATATCTTAAACTCCCCGGGGGCCAAAAGTCAAGCCGGAAGGGCTATAAAAACCGTCCCTCCAGCGCCAGGAACTGGTCTAAGAGCATCCGGCTGACCCTTGCGCCGAATACCGTCGCCGGATGACCCGGATAATACATGGCGTCGCCGAATTCCTTATTTAACATCACCAGCACGTAAGGGCCGTAGGGCGTATAAATAATCCCTCCGTCATTGCGGCAGGCATCCATGCTTCCGCTCTTGGAGGCCACTTCGATCAGAATGTCGTCCGTGTTGTCGGCGTCCATATAAACCGGCGGGAAATTTCCTGCCAGCATGCTGTTGTAATGCTGCTTCTTCAAAATCTCGATCATCTGCCGGTCCGCCGTCTCACTGATCAGCTCTCCCTTCGCCAGCCGGACAAAGATGCCGGCATAGTCCGCAGGCGTGGTGGTTCCAAGCTTTTCATACCGCTCAAAATCAATGGGATTGTGAAGCACGGTATCCCTGCATCCCAGCCGCCCGATGCAGGCGTTGATGGTATCGATCCCCAGATAGTCAATCATCATATTGGTGGCAATGTTGTCGCTGACAATGATCATAAGGGTGGCCGCATCCTTTACCCGAAGCGAAACACCCGGATCCAGGGCGCAGAGCACGCCGCTCCCTTCCACCACATGCTCCTCTCCGTAGGTGACCATGTCCTCCAGGCTGGCACGGCCCTTTTCCACCTCGTCAAACAGGCAGGCCAGTATATACGTCTTAATGGTGCTGGCCGTCTCCACCCTTTCGTCCGCATGCACTGCGATTACGTTTCCGTGTAGATCGTCCGCATAAATGCACATCCTGCCGTCATAGCTTTCCAGCTCTGCGGCGATTCTTTTTTCCAAAGTAAGTCTCGAATCCATGTCCTCTTCCTTCCGAAATACAATCCTTTTCCCGTCTTCTCAGTCCGTCAGAAAATACTTCCCACCGCATAAAGACCCTCCGCCAAATCCTGACGGTAGTCTGCGGCCTCCGGCCGAAGGCTGTTATACACCACGCCGCTGTTTCCGGCCATTCCCGTGGAATGGATGTACCTGCCCTCTCCCACGTACATGGCTATATGCCCCGGAAAATACAGAAGGTCCCCCGGCTTCATGTCCTCCCGCTTAATCTCGCGGACCGGATAGCCCTCCACGATCCTGGCGTCCCGGTAGGTCAGGATCCCGTTCAGCATATAGCTTTCTGAGGTAAGCCCCGAACAGTCGATTCCGGACGTGGAGCGGCCGCCCCAGCGGTACTGAACGCCCAAATAGGCTTTGGCCGTCTCCACCAGATCCCGCCTGAAGGACTCCTCCTCAGCTGCCTTCCTCTGGACAATTCCGCCTTCAAAGACGCCCTCCTGGGAAAATTTCTTTTCCCCCAGATACTGGTCTCTCGCATAGCCTTCTCTTCCGTCCGCCAGCCGCACCTTCGCCCAGCCGGCCCCCTCCGACTCATGGGAGAGCACCTCCACCAGGCTTCCCCGGAACAGGCTTAAAAGCCGCACGCCCTCCACGGCAGGGACAGAAAGAACGTCCAGGCAAAGGGCCTCCGTCACCCATAGATCGGAAGCCTCCCACGCCCTTCCTTCCGCAGGGCTTAACAGGCGCACGTCCCTTACCGGAATAAATCCCGTATAGCCATAAAAGGTCCGGACCGGAAGATACCCGTCCGCCGCCTCCCCCGTCACCTCAAGGAGCATGCCGCAAAGCCCTTCGTCCGCAATGGCGGAAACCTTCCTTCCTTCGGACTCCTTCTCCGCAAAGGGTCCCTCGTAAATGGTACTCACCGGCTCCGTCACCACCGCACATTTCCTGCCGCTCCCCCGCAGGCCCGCTCCGTCCGTTCCTCCGGTCAGTCCCGCCTCTTCCGCTTCTCCGATCAGGCTCATTTCATCCATTCCTCCGCCTCTTTTTCATCTGCCAGCACGAAATGCCCCGGCCTTAACTCCCTCCACTCCGGCTCCCGCTTCGAATAATCATGCATGCCGGGATCATAGACCAAAAGCTTTTTCTTCTTCTCATGCTTTGGATCCGGCATGGGGATGGCCGAAAGAAGGGCCCTGGTATAGGGATGGACGGCATGCCGGATTAACTCCTCCGTCTCCCCCATCTCCACAATCCGTCCTTTATGGATCACGGCAATCCGGTCCGTGATGAACCGCATCACAGACAGGTCATGGGCAATGAAAAGATAGGTAATCCGGCGCTTTTTCTGCATATCCGCCAGGAGATTCAGCACCTGTGCCCGGACCGACACGTCAAGCGCCGAAATCGGCTCGTCGGCAATGATAAACTCCGGGTTCATAATCAGGGCCCTGGCGATCCCGATCCTCTGCCTCTGCCCGCCGGAAAACTCGTGGGGGAACCGGCTGGCAAACTCTGGAAGCAGTCCCACATCCAATATGGCCTGCTCCACCCGCTCCTTCCGCTCTTTTGCACTGAGCCCTTTCTCAATGTTCATCAGCCCCTCGCTGATGATTTCATCTACCTTGGCCCGCTCGTTTAAGGAGGCCTGGGGATCCTGGAAGATCATCTGAATCTCCTTGATCACCTTCCGGTCAAGCTCCTTCGGAATTTTCCCGTTAATCCTTTCGCCTTTGTAGAGGACCTCGCCGCCTGAGGAGGGAACGATCCGCATGATTGCCCGGCCGATGGTGGTCTTGCCGGAGCCGGACTCTCCCACCAGCCCGAAGGTTTCCCCTTTATAAATCTTAAAGTTCACCCGTTTGACCGCATGGAATTTCTTCTTTCTCCCGCCGTAGGCCACGTCCAAATCCTTTACTTCCAGCAGAATCTCTTTCTCCATCAAACCAGACCTCCATTCCGAATCTTCTCCACCACCGCCGGCGGCTCCACTCTGGGCGCCCGCGGATCAAGCAGCCAGGTTTTGGCCTTATGGGTCGGTGAAATCTGAAAATAAGGCGGCGCCTTGACAAAATCGATCTTCAGCGCCTTCGGGTTCCTGGGCGCAAAGGCATCCCCTTTTACTTCCGTAAACAGGTTCGGCGGAGCGCCGGCAATGGAGAACAGGTCCGTACCCTTCACGCCGACCTGGGGCAGGGAGGAAAGCAGCGCCTGCGTATAGGGATGCCTGGGATCGTAGAAAATGTCCTCGCCGGTGCCGATCTCAATGATGTCTCCCGCATACATGACTGCCACCCGGTCTGCAATGTTGGCTACCACGCCCAGGTCATGGGTAATCAGGATGACGGACAGATGATACTTCTGGCGCAGCTCTTTGAGCAAGTCAAGAATCTGCGCCTGAATGGTCACGTCCAAAGCCGTAGTAGGCTCGTCGCAGATCAGGATTTTGGGGGCGCAGGCGATGGCGATGGCGATCACCACCCTCTGGCGCATGCCGCCGGAAAACTCATGCGGATACTGGGAAAACCGCCGCTCCGGATCCTGGATCCCCACGTCCTCCAGGTATTTAAGGGTCTTCTTTTTAGCCTCCGCCCGGTTCACGTTCTGATGGAGGAGCACCGCCTCCATGATCTGCTTCCCTATGGTCTTCAAAGGGTTTAGGCTGGTCATGGGATCCTGCATGATCATGGCAATTTCCCGGCCCCGGATCCGATACCATTCCTTTTCCTTCCGGATGGCCGTAAGCTCCAAAGGTTCCCCGCCCTCCTGTCCGTAATACAGAACCCTTCCGCCGGCCACCCTCCCGTTTCGGTCGAGAAGGCCCATAAAGGACTTGGTAAACACGGATTTTCCGCTCCCCGACTCCCCGACGATGGCCAGAATCTCCCCTCTGTAAAGGTCCAGGGAAACGCTCCGGATGGCGTTTAAGGTCTTTCCCCGCAGCCTGAACTTGATTTCCAGCTCCTCTGCGGTCAGTATTTTATCAGCCATGGCTTCCTGCCTCCCTTCCTATATATGGTTCTTGGGATCGGCGGCATCCGAAAATGCGTTTCCGATAATATAGAACGAAATGGTCACAAACGAAAGAATGATGGTCGGATACAGAAGCTGATACCGGAGCGCCGGGCTGGTGATCAGCGCACGTCCCTCGTTGATCAGGTTTCCAAGGCTCGGAACATCCACCGGCAGGCCCAGGCCGATATAAGTAATGAACACCTCACTTCCGATGGCTCCGGGAATGGTGAGCGCCATGCGCAGCATGATCACCGACACCAGATAAGGCAGAAGGTTCTTCACCATAATCTTCCAGGTAGGTGTACCCAGACACCGGCTGGCCACGTTGTAATCCCGGTCGCGGATGATCATGATCTGGTTCCGGATAAACCGGGCCATCTGGATCCAGCCCGTCAGGCACATGGCGAAAATCAGCGTCCGGATGCCCGGCTTTAAAATATAAGAAATCAGGATCAGCACGATCGTGTTGGGTATGTTGTCGATAATATTGTAGATTTCCGTCAGAATCACGTCCGCCTTCCGCACGTAGCCCCAGACCACCCCCACGGTGATCCCGATCAAAGCTTCCACGAGCGCCACCACAAGACCGATAAATAAGGAGGTCCTGGTTCCCGCCCAGATCCTCGCCCAGAGATCCTGGCCGATGGAATTGGTTCCCAAAATGAACTGGTCGCCCGGCGGGACGTTCCGGTACTGCATGCCCTTCGCATCATTGATGATCTCATTGGGATCATACTGTCCGGGCAGATAGGGCTGAACGAAGGTGAAAAGAAGAAGCAGGACCAGAAGCGCAAGGAGGGCAACTGCCGCCTTGTTTTTAAAGAAGGCTCTCAGAGTGCTCCCCCAATAAGAATAATTGCTGTAGCCGGTGCGCTCCACCTCCGCCGCATTGAACCCGGCAAAGGAGAACAGCTCCTCCTCCGAAAGCTCCTCCTGCCTCTTAGCGGCCGAATCCAGATTCGACATAAGCTCCGCTTCTTTCGTATGCCGGTAACTGAACTGTTTCATTATCTGTCACCTTCTTTCTTTCCAAGACTGATCCTGGGATCAAAGAGCACCATCAGAAGGTCGCCCAGCAAAAGCCCCAGCACGCCCACGCAGGCGTAGAGGAGCACAATCCCCTGCACCATGGTGTTGTCGTGCTTTTTGACGACCGTCACCAGCAGGCCTCCCATTCCGGGAATGCTGTAGAGGGACTCGATATAGATGGAGCCGATGACTGTATTCAAAAACGCCGTGGGAATATACTGGGCTAACGGCACGAAGGCATTCCGGAAAATATGCTTAAACATGACGCCGCTCTCTGAGACTCCCTTGGCCCTTGCAAGCTTCACATAGTCTTTGTTGCTTTCATCCACCATGTACCTTCTCAGCCACATGCCGTAAAAGGCGATATTATATAAGGACATGGAAAAAACCGGAAGAATCCAGCACTTCGGATTGCCCGCATCGAACAAAAGCCCCACGTCTAAAAGCCTGGTCCCGTAAAGCTGGATGTACAGAAAATAAATCGCTGCAGGAACCGCTTCGATGCAGATGATGAAAAGCGTCCCCAGCTTGTCGAAAAACCGAAATTTATACCTGGCCATCAGCGCCCCCAGGGGGATGCCGAGGCATAAAGACACAAGCATGGACAAAACGCCCAGCCTGATCGAAATCGGCAGCTTGTCCGCAAGAATCTCACTGACCGGCACGTTGGCCCGGTAAATCCTGGAGGTTCCCAGGTCTCCCTGAAGAAGGTCGCCGAAGAAACGGACAATCTGCGTGGGAAGGGGATCCGTCAGCCCCATCTCCCGAAGCCCCACCTGAATCTGCTGCGGAGTCATTTTTTCATAGTTGGGGAAATATCCCTCGATGGGCATCAGGCGCAGCAGACTGAACACAATGATAAGTATGATCACCAGCGTCAGCAGCGAACGCCCGATTCGTTTGCACAAATACTTAAGCATGTACTTAACTCCTTTACTCGTCGAGCTTTAAGCCTCTCTGGTAATATACCGGGCTGTTGCATGCACAACAGCCCGACATATAGATGATGAATTTTATTTATCTCTGTTAGCCTCAAACTCTTCCATGGAGACATAATGGTCAAGCAGGTGCTGGCCTTTAAATCTCAGCGTCGACACGCCGAAGGACGCATACTGGCCTTCGAACACATTCAGCTTCGTCGCCATATAAGAACTGATGGAAAGGTTGGAAGGAATCACCAGAGCATGATCCAGAAGCACGGCCTCGGCCTCGGTAAAGGCTTCGTAACGGGCCTTGGTATCCACGGTGATCTCCTTCGCCGCGTCTACCTTGTCGAAATACTCCTTCACTGCCGGTCCTGCCGCCGTCCCCTCGGTTACGGCCGTGCCCAGGAAGGCATAGCTGGAGCCTCCGTCATAGCCGGATTCGCCCTTGCTCTCATAGAAGGGATCCGTCCAGGTTTCAGGGTCCGCATAATCGGCGCCCCAGTTGCACAGCATAAACGCATATTTGCCGGAACGGCGCACGTTGCTCAAAAAGCTGTCGCTGGGACCTGCCTCGACGATGATGTCGATGAAATCAGAGCCGAGAAGCGCTTCCATCTGCTGTTCCACCACCTGGCACTCCTTGTCCCAGTTGTTGACCTCCGGATTGTAGGGCATCAGAACCTTCACCGGGAAGGTGACTCCCTCTTCCGCCAGCTCCTTCATGGCCGCTTCCTTGTACTCGACCGCCTTGGCCTCGTCGAAGGTTCCCTCTCTTCCGGCCAGCTTGCCCATGGTGGTATAGTCCGTACCGTCCTCCGTGTAGGCAAACTCAAAGGGAGTGATGGTGGACAGTACATAATCCTCCGGCGTGTTGGGCTCGGAAACAGCCACCGCCTTCGTCTTATCCACGGCATGGAACAGCGCCTGACGGAAGTTTTCGTTGTTTACCGCCTTCTTCCAGTTCTCCGGCTCGTACTCCGCATCAAACTGGGGATTGAAGTTAAAGCAGTAGAAATATGCATAGTCCGTGGAATAACGGGCCTTGCTGACCAGATTCTTGGTGTCCTCGCCGGCCAGCCAGTCATCCAGAAGGTCTGCGCCGATAACCGCAGAATCCACCTCGCCCCGCTTCACCATCTCCGGCCCCAGGGTGTTGGCTTCCGGATTGTAGATCATCTGAAGCTCGTCGATAAACACATTGGCGGCGTCATAGTTTAAAGGATTCTTGGTATAAGTCCGTCTCTCCTGGGGAGAAAATTCAGAAAGGTAATAAGCGCCGTTGTAATACATCTTGTCCGCCGCCGTGCCGAACTCCTTGCCAAGCTCCTCAAGCTGAGGACCGTATGCAGGCATGTAGGTTATGTAGGTCAGCGAAGAGATAAAATAAGGAACCTCCGTCGCCAGAGTGTAGGTCAGGGTATGCTCGTCCACGGCCTTCACGCCCACCTCGGAAAAATCAATGGCTTCCCATACGTTGCCGTCCTCGTCGGCCCCGCCGTTAAAGGCCTGTCCGTTGAAATATTCCTCGGCGTTCGCAATCACGCCAAACAGGGTCTGGACCGTACCGCTCTCATATTCCGGAGTCAGCGCATATTTCATGGCGTCCACAAAGTCCTGTGCCGTCACGTCGGCAACCTCTGCGCCGGTGTAATCCACCCACTTGGCGTCCCTGAGCTTAAAGGTCCAGGTCTTCTCAGCCTCGTCGTAGCTCCACTCCGTGGCAAGGCCCTCCTTCAGCTGGCCTTCGGAATCGTACTCCACCAGAGTGTCAATGCAGTTCGCGCCGATCTGCATCTCATTGTTGTTGGGCGTCACCAGATAGTTCAGGGTTGCGCACTCACTGGAATACAGCTCGGTATACACTGCCGGCTCCGAACTGTCCGCCGGCTCCCCGGCCGTTTCTCCGGCTTTGCTTTCTCCCTGCGCCTGCGTCTCCGTTTTGCCGTCCTCTGATTTGTCCTTGCCGCCGCAGCCGGTTAAAGCCGCGGAAGCCAGCATGGCTGCGCATAAAGTCAGGGCGATCCATCTTTTCTTTTTCATTTCCTTTCCTCCTTCTTAGTATTTCGCAATGCTAACTATGTTAAACCCTTGCGGGATCTAACGCAGCGTGTCCTGATAAAGCTCCAGGGAACCCTCCGCCATAAGCCGTTCAAACCGGGGAGTGTCCGTCTCATTCCCGCAAAAGCAGACAATGAAAGGCTCTTTTCCATAAACAATTCCCGCGTCATGGGTGATTCCCGTATCCTCGCCGGTCTTATGGGCGATGTCCGGCTCCTCGGAAAGGGCCTTTAGATAAAAGGGAATCTTTCCGTTCAGCTGCTGATCCTTAAGGATTGCGAGCATCCTCCGGCTGGAGGCCGCATCCACCAGCGTCCCCTCATACAATTTCTGAAAAAATACGCCGGTTTCCCCGGCCGTGATCAGGTTCTGGATCCCCAGGCGGGACTTCTCCGCATCAAACATCTTCCTTCTGAGCCAGGTGTCTTTAAAGCCCATGCTTCGGATCTCTTTATTGATCTCGTCCATGCCGATTAAATCAATCAGAATATTGGTGGCCGTGTTGTCGCTGAAAATGATCATCAGCGTGACAAGATCCATCACCGTCACCTGAAGCCCCTCGTGAAGATAGGCCACCGCTCCGCAGGAAGGCACGAAGTCCGCCTTTTTCGTGGCAATCAGCTGCTCCGGATCCAGCCTCCCGCCGGCAATCTCTGCAAAAGCCGCCGCCATCACGTACAGCTTGATGACGCTGGCCGCCATCAGCCGCTCCCCGGAACGATAGGAAAAATTCTCCCCCGTGACCAGGTTCCGATAATAAAAGCTCACGTTGCCGGGAATTTCCCCCAGCCGTTCCTCAATCCTCCGATAATCCATCCTTGTCCCGCCCCCGTTTTCTGTCGAAAAAGAGGCCCTGCGCCTATCCATCGCAACGGCCTCATAACATGTTTCCTATACGATAAAAAGCTCCTTACAAAATCCGACTCTATAATAGTATAAATTAACTCTTACAAAAAAACAAGCAAAAACAAGTAATTGATAAGATAATTTATACGATAATTTCTCCCCGGAACACCTCCACGGCAGGGCCGGTCATAAAAAGCGGCTCTCCGGGACCGGCCCAGGCGATCTCCAGCTCCCCTCCCAGAAGCTTCACGACGCCGGCATTTCCCACAAGGCCCAGGGTCTTCGCCGCCGCAAAGGAGGCGCAGGCCCCGGTCCCGCAGGCCATGGTTTCCCCGCTCCCCCGCTCCCACACCCGCATGGAAAGCGTCGTTTCATCCTCCGCCCGGACCGCCTCCACATTCACGCCGCCGGGAAAACGGGGGCTTTTCTCCACCACAGGACCAAATACAGGGACCGCCGGAAGCCCTGAACCGTCCTCAAAGAACACCGCATGGGGATTTCCCATATCCACCGGCGTGAACCAAAGCTTTCGTCCCTCCCAGACAAAGGCTTCCCGCTCTCCCACCACGGGAATCCCCATGTCCACCTCCACCAGGCGGACCCTTCCGTTCTCCGGCCGGCACCTCACATGCCGGATCCCGCTGTCCGTTTCCACGACCATATCTGTCTTCCCGACAAGCCCCGCCTCATAGGCATACTTGGCCACACACCGGATTCCGTTCCCGCACATGGCCCCCCTGGAGCCGTCCGCATTGTACATCTCCATCCTGCAGTCCGCCCGCCTGGACGGACAGATCAGGATCAGTCCGTCCGAGCCCACGCCGAAATGCCGGTCGCTTATGCGCTTCGCCGCAAGCTCCGGCTCCTTTACCGTTTCCTCAAAGCAATTCACATACACGTAGTCGTTTCCAAGCCCCTGCATTTTCGCAAATTTCAAATCATACCGCCTTTCCGGCTCCTCCGCCTTCCTGCTTTCACGGCGGGGCCTCACTGCTTCATTATGTCAAGAATCATGTGAGCCGTCTCCACCATGTTCGTGCCGCTGTCCATGCTGCATTTCTGAACATAACGGTGGGCCTCCGCCTCCGTCATATTGTTCCGTTCCATCAAAACCTTTTTCGCCCCGGCAATCACCGCCCGGTCCCCCTCGTCCCGTATTTTCGGCCGTTCTCTTCGCTTCCTCCTCCGTCCAAGCAGCGCCTCCTCCATCATGGTAAGCGTGTCGATCAGGTCATGAAGCTTTAACGGCAGGCCAAGACAGACCAGGTTACCGCCGGAAGCTTCTCCCCTGTGCCGTTCCGAGGCAATGAGGAGCATTTCAAACCCTTCCGGAAGGTATTCCTGCAGCTCCCCGTAACACATGTCCGCAAAACGGTACCCACAGACTACGATGCCCTCGTTCAGCCCTTCCATGCAGTTTAAGGCCTGGGCTCCCGTGGTGCAGACGGCGATGACCCGAAACCCGCTTCTGTTCAGGATGTTCCGGATGTTTTTCGCATCCCCGTCCTTTGGAAAGGCCACGATGATATTCGCCATGCTGTCACCTCCCAGCCCCATAAAAGAAACAGGTATCTGCGAAACGCAAAATTACAGGAATATTCTGCCGGTATATCCGTCCAAAGTCTGCTGTGCCAGAATATTCAATGAATTTTTGAGTTCCGCAATTTCCTGCCGTAAAAAAAACTTAATAGCGGTTCAGGTATTCTCTCGTCTCCCATTCCGTCACCTGCCTGCGATAGGTATCCCACTCCTTTCGCTTTGCGTCAATATACTGTTTTGCCAGCGATTCCCCCATGACCCCCGCAATGAACTCGTCGGCCTCCAGGGCGTCGACGGCCTCGCACATGTTTTTGGGAAGCCGCTCGATGTCGAGGTTCTTCCTCTCCTCGTCGGTCCAGGCAGACACGTTCACGTCCACGCTGGGACAAAGCTCCAGCTCCTTTTCGATCCCCTCAAGCCCGGCCGCCAGACAGGCGGCAAACACAAGATAGGGATTTGCGGTGGGATCCGGAGAACGAAGCTCCAGCTTGGCATGCTCTCCCATGACGGCAGGCACCCGGAGCAGGGCAAACACCGTCTCCGCCGACCAGGTGGCATAAACCGGCGCCTCGAAGCCCGGCCCCAGCCGCTTGTAAGAATTCACGAGGGGATTCGTGAGGGCGGTAATGGCCCGGATATGCCTGAGAATTCCCGCCATAAACTGCCTGGCCGTCCGGCTGAGCCTGTATTTGTCCTCCCCGTCATAAAAGACGTTTCTCCCCTCTTCGTTCCAGAGAGACATGTTGATATGCATGCCGGAGCCATCCACATCCGACCGGGGCTTTGGCATAAAGGTTGCATGGAGGCCGTGGCGCCTGGCGATGGATTTCACAGTCATCTTAAAGGTCAGCAGATTATCCGCCGTCTTCAAGGCCTCACTGTACTTGAAGTCGATCTCGTGCTGCCCCGGCGCCTTCTCGTGATGGGAGGAGCGGACCTCGAACCCCATATCCTCCAGATTCAGGACAATGTCCCGGCGCACATTCTCCGCAAAATCCACGGGACCTACGTCAAAATACCCCGCCTGCTCATAAGTGACCGTGGTCGGCTTCCCGTCGTCGTCAATCTGGAACAGGAAAAACTCGCACTCCGCCCCCACCTTGAATACATAACCCATCCGCTTCGCCTTTTCCAGCACCCGCTTTAAGGCCAGGCGGGTGTCGGCGGCATAGGGTGTCCCGTCCACATTGTACACGTCGCAGATGAGCCTGGCCACCTTCCCCTGCTTGGGCCGCCAGGGAAAAATCTCAAAGGTGTCCAGATCCGGCCGGAGAAAAAGGTCCGTCCTGGCAAACTCCCCGTAACGGTTCACGGAAACGCCGTCAAAGCTGCATTCATTGCCCAGGGCCCTTTCCAGCTGGCTCACCGTGATGGCCATGTTTTTCAGCACCCCGAACATGTCCGGAAACTGCAGGCGGACAAACTCCACGTCCTCCTCGCCCGCCAGCCGGATCACGTCCTCCCTGGTATACCTGTTTTCACTCATATGACAAGGCTCCTTTTTTTATTCAGAAAATGAAACTGCAAACTGTCAAAAAGCTTCTGACAACGGCTTCAGGAAAAGCCAAAAGGGCGTACTTCCTCAACAGAAGAAACGCCCTTGTTCTCATTTAAATGATAGCAGGGCGTTCCCGTTTTGTCAATCGTTTGCAGATATCGTCATAAATAATTCTCCAAAAACTCAAACAGCCGCTCCATCTGCCCGTCGGTGCCGACGGTAATGCGAAGATAGTCCTTCGTTCTCGGCCCGTCAAAATGCCGGACATAAATGTTCCTCTCCTTCAAGGCCTCAAAAAGCGCCCCGGCATCCGTTCCCGGCCGGCTGGCAAAAATAAAGTTGGCGGAAGGCTCCGGACAGACAAAGCCCAGGGCTCCAAGCCGCTCCTTCGCCCGCTCTCTGGTGGCACGTATTTTTCCCAGGGTCTCCTGAAAATATGCCTCGTCCTCCAGAGCCGCCGCTCCGAGGACCAGGGAAGTCCGGTTCATGGTGTAAGAATTAAAGGAATACTTCACGTCGCTTAAGGCCCGGATTAACGCCGGGGCCCCCATGGCATAGCCGATCCGAAGACCCGCCATGGAACGGGACTTGGAAAAGGTCTGCACCACCAGCAGATTTTCATATTTGGACAGAAGCCCGAGGGCCGATTCCCCTCCGAAATCAATGTACGCCTCGTCCACGATGACCACCGACCTCTGGTTATGAGCGATAATGTCCTCCACCTCCGAAAGCCCCAGGGCAAGAGAGGTGGGCGCATTGGGATTCGGGAAAACCACCCCGCCGTTCTCCTTATAATAGTCCTCCTTCCTCAGCCGGAAATCCCTGTCCAGGGCCGGCCGCTCATAGGGAATCCCGTAAAGCTCCGCCCACACACTGTAAAAGGAATAGGAGATGTCCGGAAACAGAATGGGCTTGTCGGAATTAAAAAAAGTGAGGAAGGCCAGAGCGAGGACTTCGTCGGAACCGACTCCCACGAAAATCTGATCCCTCCCAAGGCCGTACCGCTTCGCCAGAGCGTCCGCCAGCACCCGGGACGCAGGATCCGGGTACAGGCGCAGAAGCTCCGTGTCAAACTCCTGCGCCGCTTTTTTCACCGCAGGGGATGGGCCGTAGGGATTCTCGTTGGTGTTTAGTTTGATCACGTCCGCCTCTTTCGGCTGTTCGCCGGGAACGTAGGGAGTCACGTTTCGGATATTCGCTTCCCAGGGTTTCATAAGTAAATTCCTTTCTGTCGGTTGAAGATGTGTTTGTGGTGTGTTGACGGAAGAAGACCGGTTCTTTCCTTCTGTGCTTCGCCGGATAACGCCTTGCCGTCTGCTCCCCTCAGACACGTCGGTTTTTTTGCTTTTGCTGCGCCGCCTGTCACAGGCAATTTCACCTCCATCAAACCGGGTCGGCTGAAATTGCCTGCGCTAGCCGCAGCAAAATCTGCAAAACCTTTCTATCGTCTGCGGGGAGCAGACAGCAGGCGTCCCCAGTCAAGTGTGAACGGGAAAGAACTGGTCTTCTTCCTGTTTTGCCGCAGGCCTCTCTGACTCCTTCGTCAGGCAACCCGGGGCGGCTGAAATTGCCTTCGCCAGCCGCAGCATAATCTGCAAAATATTCTGGCAGTATTTCCGGGAAAAGACCTCTGCGCCGTGGAGGCAAGACCAAGGAAGGCAGGAGGGACTCTTTCCCGAGTGACTTCTGCGGTTCCGGGCTTGCCGGAATGCCTGGCGCAGCAGGCTTTGAGCGGACATACTGACAGAATACTCCGACCATTTTGTATTTCGCAAATACTTATTCTGTTATAATAGCCCTGCACAAAAAACAGGAGGTCAATCCCATGCGGCTTTTAAAAGTACAGCAGGCTCTGCAAACCAAAAATATCCGCTTCACGTATTCAGAGGAAGACGGCTGCGGCAGTCTGGATTTCCAATTCCGCGGACTCCGCTACCACGTCTGGGAATTCTTTGACGACGGCCTCTGGGGCGTCGAAACCAACGTGAAATGCGCCGGAAGGAGCGAAGACATCCTGGGCAGCTATGAGGAGGAAATCGCAGACCTGATCCTCACCTGGCCCGACATGGCCGTGCCCGGCTGACCCAGGCCCTCCCAATGATAACCGTTTGCGAAACGCTAAAATTCATTGAATATTCCGGCAGTATTTCCGGAAAATGCCCTCTGCGCCGTGGAGGCAGGACCAGAGAAGGCAGGAGGGACTCTTTCCCCAGTGACTTCTGCGGTTCTGGGCTTGCCGGAATGCCTGGCGCAGCAGGCTTTGAACGGACATAC
>CATJIW010000123.1 GCA_949740745.1 uncultured Lachnospiraceae bacterium
ATCAACCGTCTTTTCCCCGATGCGGTGCTTTGTATGGAAACTGCCCTCTTTTACTATCAGTACAGCGACCGCAATCCTGCCGAGTGGAATATTACGATTGATAAAAATGTTTCCAGAAGCCGTACAAACATTGATTATCCCTTTGTAAAGGCCTATCGGGTTGAGCCAGTTTTAGTTCCCCTTGGTGAGACGAAAGGCAGTATTAATTTTATCGATGTCCGTATCTATGACCGAGACCGTACCATTTGCGATGTACTGCGGAACAGGAACAAAATGGATAAGGAGATTTTTAATAAGGCGATACAAGGGTATGTGAAAGATCTGAAAAAAAATATACCGAATCTTATGGAATACGCAAAAGTATTGCGTATGCAAAAGCGTGTAAAAGAACTGATTGGAGTGTGGTTGTGATGGCGGATATAGCGGCTTCTGTTTTGGCAAAGCTTAAGAATAAGGCGAAGGCGGCTGGTATCAGTTATCAGCAATGCCTACAGCTTTTTATGCAGGAGGAATTTCTGCGGAAACTCTCAAAATCCGGATATGAGGATACGCTTATTCTCAAGGGAGGATTGTTTATTTATGCCCTCACAAATTTTGAAAGCCGGGCAACGATTGATGTGGATTTTCTGCTTCGCAGCGTTCCCCATTCGTTAGATGAAGTAAAAGCCCTTATCCTAAAAATTCTTGCTACGCCTACGGGGAATGATTATATCGAGATGACAGCGAAAGGGTTCGAGGAAATCTCACCGCAAAGGAAATATCACGGCATCAGCACACAGATTATCGGAAAGATAAAAAATGTCCGGGTTCCCTTTAATGTGGATATTGGTGTGGGCGATGTGATTGTTCCTTGTGCCGAACAGCGGACTATCCATACGCAACTCCCCGATTTCGAATCTCCTGTCATTATGACTTATTCTCTTGAAAGTACTATTGCGGAGAAGTTTGACGCTATCCTACAACGGTTTGAACTGACAGGCAGAATGAAGGACTTTTTCGATATTTACTATCTGGCAAGGACTTTTGACTTTGACGGAGGAAAACTGCAGACAGCAATATCCAAAACATTAAAACGGCGAGGGACGCCCTATAAAAAGGACAGTTTCAAGCGTATTCTCGCACTTGCCGAGGATGCGGATATGCAGAAGCGGTGGAAATTCTTCTTGAAAACCATAAAAAATGATACGCTTGAGTTTTCGGCGGTCATTGAGGAAATACAGACTTTCCTTGAGCCTGTGTTTGAAGCAATAGTGAGTGAGGAAAGCTGGCAAAAGAGTTGGAAATGCAAAATACATAATTATAAATAAAAAATTTTGAGGTTTTCTAATGAAGAATTATTTGGTTAATTTTATGCAGTGGTTTCAATCGTTGCCTGAAGATATTCCAGGGAAATCGATACGATTTATGTAAAAAACTATGGGGTTAAGCAGGGTGAGATTTTTCAAAGAGAGCAAGGAGGGAATCGAGATTATGTGCCGGACTATGGAAGATATGAGAAATCGGACATTAAAAGAGGGAATGAAAGAGGTTGCGCTCCGTATGTTGGCGGCTGGCAAATATGCTTTAGAGGAAATCGTTAATATTTCAGGCCTTTCTCTTGAGGAAGTCAAACAACTGAAAGCTGATAGAAGCGTATAGGCACAGTTATAGAGCCGGGAATCTAAAAACAGGTTCCCGGCTCTATTTTTTTCCTAAAATGTAAATTTTTGTGATTTTCTTATCTTTTCCTTTGGGATTCCTCTTACAATCAGAAAAGCCTCATACTGTCTTTCTTTAATTTGAGCGAGCGCAGCAGCTGCCGTATTGGAACGGTTCTGCTCTTTCAATCCGGTTCCCTACTCGTCCCCGATCCGCTCCGTCTTATAAAGAAACCGCACGCTCTGTCCTCTGCTCCCGGCGCCGTCTTTAAAGGATCTGTAGTTTTTCGCTGCATCGGCCACGGCCGCCACGCGGTCCCTGAGTCCCTTCACGTCCCCGTCATAGGCATCCACGAGAGCTTCGATTCCTTCTTCGTTTAATTTCTCCGCACCGTCGGAGAGCTGCATGGCCCCGTCCTTTAATTGCTCCACGCCGTCTATCAGGGCGCCGCTTCCGGTCTGCAAGGTCCCGATGCCCGCATACAAGGTGCCGGCTCCCTCTGCAAGCCTTCCTGCCCCGCCTGCAAGCTGGCCCGCCCCGTTTTCCAGGCGGCCGGCTCCGCTTTCCAGCTGACCGGCTCCCTCTGCGAGACTGCCGGCTCCCTCCTTAAGCCTGCCGGCCCCCTCCACAAGGCTGCCGGCTCCCTCCCCGGCAGAAGCCACGCCCGACGTATAGGTCAAAAGCCCCTGATAAAACCGGTTGTAATCGTCAAGCTGGGACTTTAAGGCAGAAAGACCTGCCGCACCGGTTTTTGCGGCCGTTACGGCCGCTTCCACCTGCTTCGCCACCTCCCCGCTCTGCATATTCTGAGCAATCAGTTCCTGAAGCTTCGCCTCTGTCTCCTCTGAAATAACGGCTTCCTGATTCTTCATTGCCGCCTCCACCATGCCGGGGATCCGGGCCGCCAGCGCCTGCGTATCTGCATCTGTCTGGATAGAGCCGTCTGCGATTCCCTGATAGACGGCCTGATCCAGTCCGGCCTGCCCAAGCACCTCGCTCCATACCTGCTGTCTCACCGCTGCTTCCACCCCGGTGCGCACGGTTCCCGTCTGCTCCCGCACCTTCGCTTCCACCTGCTGCCTTGCAATCTCAAGAGCCTGTTCCCTCACAGTCCCTTCATCCAGCGCCCCGGCCGCCCCCTCCAGCACCTGGCCGTAATTGTCCCTGGTGAGAGCCGGAAGAGAAAGGCCGGACGCCTGAATCTGAGCATTTGCCGTTTTCAGGAGCGAATCAAACACCTGCCCCGCCCCTCCGTTCAGGCTGTCGTTATTGGCCGTAAGCTGATCCAGGCCGTCCTTCAGGCCGGAAGCGCCCTCTGACAAAGTCACCGTTCCCGTTTTCAGAGCTTCGGCTCCGTCTTTCAGCGTTCCTGCCCCCGCCTTTAATTCTCCCGCTCCGCTTTTCAGGTCATTGGCGCCGCTCTCCAGGGTTCCCGCCCCCGCCGTCAGCTCCTCCGCCCCGGAATACAGCCTCCCGATCCCGTCAGTCAGGTCTGCGGATCTGTCAAGAAGCTCGGCCAGCCCGTCATAAAGGGCACAGGAGCCGTCCGTAAGCTGATCCATGGCGCCGGTGAGCTTCTCCATGGATTCGTCCAGTTCGTCAAAGGCGTCCGTCCCGCCAGCGTCCATCTCCGAAAACACCTCCGTGGTGGCCAGAGTCATGGTCGTCTCCAGCCTGAAATCCGTTGTGTCGGCCGTCACCTCCACGTATTCCGGAAGCTCAAGCTTTTCCCGGTCCAGTCCCAGGCTTTCCTGGAGTCCCGGCATGGCAAAGCCCGCCACGACGGTCCGTTCCCCGTCGTTGACCACCCGGCCGTTGGAAACCTCCACGTTGGTGAACCTCTCGTTGTCGAGAACCATTCCGGTCAGCATCACGAAGGGGACATAGACCCGTTTCGTCTCTCCGCCGATCTCCACGTCCTCGTACTGTCTGTTGACATAGTCAAACCGCATGGTGACCCTTCCGCTCCTTCCGGCCAGCTCCTCTGCGGACACCGGCTTTCCGTCCAGCAAAAAGCTCACGGCCAGATCCACGGGAAGCTCCTTCTGCAGACTTTCCCGGGTGTAGGCATCCTCCCCGTTCTCATTCTTGGTCCAGTCGCTGACTATGATCCTCTGCGCCGATCCGTCGGCTCCCGCAATGACGTAAACCGTCTCCTCCACGGAGCCGGAATCCGCCTCCCCGAAGGATGCTTCCTGCGCCCCGTCCGCAGAGTCCGCCTCCGCTTCCACAACCGCAGGGCCGGATTCCTCCCCCTTTCTCATGCCTGCAGCGTATGCCCCTGCTCCCGTCATGCCAAAGACCAGGGAGCCGCCCAGGATCAGGGCCAGAAGCTGCTTTGACCTCCCGTTCAGATACCGTACATTCAAATGCTCCACCTTCTTATACTTCCTGTTTCTATATTCTGCCATGTGCTTCATGCCGTAACCTCCGCTTTCTTTTTTGAATTCTTATTTCCTTTCTTTTTCATTCCCATGCTCGTTATGCAGACCAGCCGGTCAAAGAGCAGGAACATGGCCGGAAGTGCCAGGACCACCGAGAACATGCTGACGATGGCTCCCCTCGCCATCAGCAGGCACAAAGAACTGATCATGTCGATGTCCGAGTAGACCGCCACGCCGAAGGTGGCCGCAAACAGCCCCATGGCGCTGACCACCACCGAGGGGATCGAGGCCGCCAGGGCCGCCGCCACAGCTTCCCGTTTCTTCCGTCCCTCATGCCGCTCGCTTTTATACCGGGTGGTCATAAGGATCGCATAGTCCACCGTCGCCCCAAGCTGAATGGTGCTGATGCAGATGGGGGCAATGAAGGGGAGCGAGGTCCCCGTGTAATGGGGCAGTCCCAGGTTGATGAAAATGGCAAACTCAATGACTGCCACCAGGATGACCGGAAGCGTAAGGCTACGCTCCACGATCAGGATGATAAGGAAAATTGCCGCGATGGAAACGGTATTCACCACCTTGAAATCCCGGTCCGTCACCTCGATCATATCCTTGGTGCAGGGCGCCTCCCCGATCAGCATTCCCTTCGGGTCATATTTTTTCAGAATCCCGTTTAAGCGGTCGATCTGCCCGTTAACTTCTTCGCCGGCCGTCCTGTATTCCGAATTGATCAGCGCCAGCTCCCAGCTGTCACTCTGAAAAACGCTCTTTACAGAATCCGGAAGCATTTCCTCCGGAAGCATGGGGCCTGCCGCCGACTCCAGGGCCAGCACGTATTTCACGCCCTCCACCTGTTCCATCTCCTTTATCATGGCCCGCTTATCCTCTGTCGGAACGGACACGTCCGTAAGCACCATATGGGTGGAGCCCAGGTCAAAGGCCTCCTGAAGCTTCCTGTTGGCCACGATGTTGTCCATGTCCTCCGGAAGGCCGTCGGACAGCTCGTAATAAACCTCCTTCCCGGTCTCACGGTATCCGATATAGGCCGGAACCAGAATCACGGCAAACAGCGCCAGAAAGAGAGGAAAGTATTTCGTAATGACGTCCGCCAGCCTTTCCGTGGAAGGGATCAGAGAGCGATGCCTGGTTTTCATAAGAAGACCGTCCAGTGCCAGGATCAGGGACGGAAGGGTGGTCACGCAGCCGATCACGCCCAGGACAACTCCCTTGGCCATGACGATTCCCAGGTCCCTTCCGAGAGTAAAGGTCATGAAGCACAGGGCGGTAAAGCCGGCCACCGTGGTGACGGAGCTTCCCACCACCGAGGCCAGAGTCCTGTGAACGGCCTCCGCCATGGCCTCCCTTTTATCCGGCAGCGTCTCCCTCTGTTCCTCATAGCTGTGCCACAGGAAAATGGAGTAATCCATGGTCACCGCCAGCTGCAGCACCGCCGCCAGCGCTTTGGTTAAATAAGAAATCTCCCCCAGGAAATAATTGGTGCCCATGTTGAGCAGGATGGACATGCCGATGCTTAAGAGGAACACAAAGGGAATCAGGAAATTATCCATAAAGAGCATCATGGCCCCGCAGGCCAGAAGCACGGCGATCCCCACGTAGACCGGCTCCTCCTTCTCACAAAGCTCCTTCAGGTCCGTAACCAGGGCCGACATGCCGGAAACAAAGCATTTCCGCTCCGTGACCTCCCGGATCTTTCCAATGGCCTCCATGGTCTCGTCGGCCGAGGTGGAGCTGTCGAAAAAAACAGCCATCATGGTGGCCTCCCCGGAATTAAAGGCCTCGTAAAGCCTGTCGGGGAGTATTTCCATGGGAACGGACAAATCCATGAAGCTGTCGTACCAGAGAGCCGTGTCCACATGCTCCACCTGTTCGATGGCCGCCTTCATTTCAGCCACCGCCTCTTCCTCCATTCCCTCTGCGATAATGAAGGAAAAAGCCCCTTTTCCGAAATCCTCCATGAGAATATCCTGCCCCATGACCGTATCCATGTCCTTCGGCAGATACGTTAACATATCGTAATTGATCCTTGTGGCCGCCATGCCGATGACGGAAGGGATCATCAAAAGAATGGCAGTCACCAAAATCGGAACCCGGCATTTCACCACTGTCTTTCCGAATTTCATCCGTTTTCCTCCTTCTTGTTCTGAATGATTTTCACTACCTTATTCTACCGGCTTTCTCCCGAAAGGAAAACGGACAAAAAAAGCCCGGTGCACAAAAATCGTACACCGGACCCTTTTTGCCCGAAAACCAGACACCAAACGGAAAATGCCCAAAAAACAGACACGGAAAACAAAACGCTCAAAACCGAAAAGGCGGAAGGCAAAATGCCCGGCAGATAAGGCCCTCTAAGCGGTAGCGTCCATATTTGCAAAGGCCGCCTCGATGCTCCCGTTCAGCATGACCCCCAGCCTCCGGATCACGTCCTCCGGCTCGTACTTCATGCCGGACGCCAGCCAGTCCAGAACCATTCCCGTAAGGGCCGCCCGGTAAAAGGAAGCCATCAGCTTCTGATCCTCCGGGGGCACGTCAAGGCCTTCTGCCGCCTTCCCCACGAACCGCTCCATAACGTCCGTCCCGATCCGGTTCAGATACCGCTCGAACACCTCCCGGTTCACCGAATTGTAAATATGATAGATGCTTCTTTTATTTTCCAGGGCGAACCGGGCGGCGGCGATAAAGCCCTCCTCCCAGGAATCCTCACCCAGATGCTCTCCCAGCACCCGCTCCGTCTCCTCCTTCAAAATCCTTTCCACCAGGGCCGGAATATCCTCAAAATGATAATAAAACGTATTCCGGTTAATGCCGCAGTCCTCCACGATGTCCTTGATGGTGATCTTATCCAGAGGCTTTTCCCTCAGAAGCTTGATAAATGAATCGGCAATGGCCTTCTTTGTAAATGCCGGCATGGCGTCTGTCCTCCCTTACTGCTGCCCGCTGTTCCTGCGGATCACCGGTGTCTGCGGATTGTAGGTACTGTTATGTAAAAATTCCCGTCCGATCTCTTCCCCGTCCTTCATGGTCACCAGATCCGTCTTTACCCGGTATCCTTCCTTCCCGTAGGTTTTATAACGCTCCTCACCGGGAGAAAGGGAATCGTCCTCCACATAGGCAGGCTCGGGAACGGGAAGGGTCTCCACGATCTGGGAATCCATCTTCACCGTGACCCCCTCTTCCAGAATCGGTATCCCGTAAATATAACAGATCACCTCCGGCCCGGAAGCGTCCAAAAGCACCAGCACATTGCCGGAGGAATTGTTTTTGAATTTAAGATCGGAGCTCCAGTAGGAGATCATGGCGTCCTCTCCCAGAGGCACATAGGAAACGGTCATGCTGTGGTTTTTCCGCTCCGTGGTCTCAAGGCCCGCCTGAATCGCCGCATTGTAAATGGTGGAGGACACCTGGCAGACGCCGCCTCCGAATTCCGGCACCACTTCCCCTCTTGAATAAGTGGCCGCTTCTCTGTAGCCCTGCTCCTCCGTGGTCTCTCCGACCACCCCGTTCATGGAGAATTCCCCGCCCGGCGCAATTAACGTATTGTTGACCGTGTCCGACGCCAGCTTCACATTGTGATCCCGGTCCTCGCTGTCCACCTCCGCCTCGGTACGGAATTTCGCCAAAAGCACGTAGGCTTCCTTCGCCTGTTCCAGATTCATGGCCGCGGGAACCTCCGAAACCCTTCCGGAAAGCACCGCGTCATAATCCCCCTTCGAAACGGCCTCTCTGATCTGTCCAAGGAGATCCTCCCTGTCCACCTGCCGCCCGGCCTCCTCGCCGGAAAACTGAAAGCCCTCTGCCTCGTCATAGCCGGTCATGGCCGCGTCCTTGGGCGCAGCGTCAAACCGGTTTCCGATGGCCTCGACCGCCTTCCTCGCCCCCTCCTCGTCAAAGGTGTCCTTTACGCTGAAATTCCGGGGCCACCGCTGCAGGCCGGTAATGACCTTCACCCGTTCCTTCTCCGTTCCGGTGCGCCCCAGGGCAAAGGCCTCCGCCAGGACCTCGTCCATATTGCTGTCCATCAGGTTTTCAATCTCAAAGGTCTCGCCGCCGAGGCTCGCCTTCATGGCCCAGGTGCTCTCGGCCGTCACCGTCACCGCCGCCACCTGCTTTCTCGCCTCCTCCAGGGTAAGTCCGGAAAGCGGGATATTTTCCACAAAAATCCCCTCATAAAAGGTATCGGAAGGAGCCAGAAGCTTCCTGTGCTCCAGGGTTTTTTTGAAAAAAAAGGCGCCGGTCACCGCAAGCACCGCCAGAAGCCCCGCAAGGCTCATACAAAAAAGCGGCGCCCTCTCCCACAGGCTCTTTTTTTTCTTTCTTCTGTTCGGATGCATCTGCTGCTTCTTTTCCATGAGGCCGCTCCTTCATATTCATACATTTATACTTTACAAAAAATCCCGGAATTTGTCTATGGAACTGTTGCACATTTTTCCGAATTCGTTTATACTGATAACGATAAAATTTTTCCCTCTGCGAAGCCTATGTGCCGCAGCTGAAACAAGGAGGATACCCAATATGCGACATCTTATAAGCCCTCTGGACTTCTCGGTGGACGAGCTTGACCGGCTGATGGATTTGGCCGGCGATATCGAAGCCCATCCGGACAAATACAAGGAAGCCTGCAAAGGCAGGAAACTGGCCACCTTATTTTATG
>CATJIW010000124.1 GCA_949740745.1 uncultured Lachnospiraceae bacterium
GCATTTCCCCATCTTCCGGAAAATACCAGAAGCATTGACGAGGCGGGCGAGGTGGCCGTCGACCAGGTGGTCATCGGGGCCTGTACCAACGGCCGCATGGATGATCTGCGGACGGCCGCAAGGATCCTGGAGGGACGGAAGGTGAAGAAAGGAGTTCGCGCCATTGTGATCCCCGCTACCCAGAAGATTTACCTGCAGGCCATGGAGGAAGGGCTTTTAAAGACCTTTATCGAGGCCGGGGCCATTGTGAGCACGCCGACCTGCGGCCCCTGCCTGGGCGGCTATATGGGCGTGCTGGCGGAGGGAGAGCGGTGCGTATCCACCACCAACCGGAATTTTGTGGGCCGCATGGGGCATGTAGCCTCTGAAGTATATCTGGCAAGTCCCGCAGTGGCGGCGGCCAGCGCCGTGACCGGAAAGCTTTCCGGTCCGGAAGAACTGGGAATGTAAAAGGAGGACGTTATGAAAGCAAAGGGAACAGTTTTTAAATATGGAGACAATGTAGATACGGACGTCATCATCCCCGCAAGATATCTGAATTCCTCCGATCCGGCGGAGCTGGCGACTCATTGCATGGAAGATATTGATAAGGATTTCGTGAAAAAGGTGAAGAAGGGGGATATTATCGTGGCCGCGAAGAACTTTGGCTGCGGATCCTCCAGGGAGCATGCGCCCATTTCCATCAAGGCGGCAGGGGTAAGCTGCGTGATCGCCGAGACCTTCGCAAGGATTTTCTACCGGAACGCCATCAATATCGGCCTTCCCATTATTGAGTGTCCGGAAGCGTCAAAGGGGATTGAGGCAGGAGACGAGGTGGAGATCGACTTTGACAGCGGTATGATCTACAATAAAACCAGGGACACCCGGTTTAAGGGCCAGGCATTTCCGGAATTTATGCAGAAGATCATTGCGGCGGAAGGGCTTATGAACTATATCAACGAAACAAAGAAGCAGGCATAAACTGCTGTCTGGCGTCCGCGGGAAACTGCGGGCGTTTCTTTTTCAGCAGATCCTCCGGGGCGGTGCGGCGTCTGTCGGGGCGAAACGGGGCGGCGGCAGGGCAGCCTGCAGGGCGCAGGAGGAGAAGTGTTACAGGGGGCGATTATGACAGAAAAATCAGGAATGGTGCGGACCAACGTCATGCGGCTTTTGGAGGCGGCAGGAATTGCTGTCCGGGCCGTGGAATATCCGGCAGACGAAAAGGATCTGAGCGGCGCACACGTGGTCCGGCTTTTGGGTCTGGATAAAGACATGGTTTTTAAGACGCTGGTGGCAAGAGGAGAAAAGAAAGGGATTCTGGTGTTCTGCATTCCGGTCTGTGAGGAGCTGGATCTGAAAAAAGCGGCGGCCGTTTCCGGCGACAAGCGGGTGGAGCTTATTGCGGTGAAGGAGCTTTTGGGATTGACGGGATATGTCCGGGGCGGCTGCTCTCCGGTGGGTATGAAAAAGAAATATCCTGTTTATATAGAAGAAACGGCGGTGCTTTTTGACGAGATCGGAATCAGCGCCGGGATCCGGGGCTGTCAGATGTTTGTCAGGCCGGAGGCGCTGGCCGGGTATCTGGAAGCGGAATTTTGCAGTCTGGTGCGGGAGTGACAGCGGGGGTGACAGGGGGTAGAATAATCCCAGGACCGGCAGAGGAATGGCGAAACAGGGAAAATTCTGCCCTTGAATGAGGGGCGGGGAGAGAGGAAACGACAGAATGCGCCTGTGGTTCCCGGGAAAACCGGGGGTGACAAATGAAGAATGCTGTGTTATGATGAAATTCAGTGTAAAAACTGCCCTTTTTCGGCAGGAAAAACAGAGAGGGAAATTATATGAGTGAATTGCTGTATGGAAGCACAAGGGGAGCGGCGGGAAAGGTGACGGCCTCCCAGGCGATCCTCAAAGGGCTGGCAGACGACGGCGGGCTGTTTGTGCCGGACGGGATTCCGGTTCTGCCCATGAGCATGAAGGAGCTTTCCGGCCTTTCTTATCAGGAAACGGCCCTGGCGGTCATGAAGGAATTCCTGACGGACTTTACGGAGGAAGAGCTTCGGGCCTGCATCGACGGCGCGTATGACGATAAATTCGATACAAAGGAGATTGCGCCCTTAAAAGAGGCGGATGGCGTTTATTATCTGGAATTATTCCATGGTCCGACCATTGCCTTTAAAGACATGGCTCTTTCCATTCTGCCTTACCTGATGGTGACGGCGGCGAAGAAAAACCAGGTGGAAAACGAGATCGTGATCCTGACGGCCACCTCCGGCGATACCGGGAAAGCGGCTCTGGCCGGGTTTGCCGATGTGCCGGGGACGAAGATCATCGTGTTTTATCCGAAGGACGGCGTGAGCCCCATTCAGAAAAAGCAGATGGTGACCCAGAAGGGGGCCAATACGTTTGTGGTGGGAATCCATGGAAACTTTGATGATGCCCAGAGCGGTGTTAAAGCCATGTTTGGCGACGAAGAGCTGAAAAAGGAGCTGGATGCCTGCGGGTATCAGTTCTCTTCGGCCAATTCCATTAATATCGGCCGCCTCGTGCCGCAGGTGGTCTATTATGTATACGCATATGGCCGGCTTCTGCAGCAGGGAGCCGTTGAGGACGGCGAAGAGATTAATGTGACGGTGCCCACCGGTAATTTCGGAAACATTCTGGCAGCCTATTATGCGAAGCTGGCAGGTGTGCCCATCGGGAAGCTGATCTGCGCCTCCAATGAAAATAAAGTGCTGTTTGATTTTTTCCATACGGGAGCCTATGACAGAAACCGGGAATTTATTCTGACCAGTTCTCCCTCCATGGATATTCTGATCTCCAGCAATCTGGAGCGGCTGGTTTACAGGATCGCCGGAAATGACGCAGGACAGGATGCGGCCTTGATGAAGACCCTGTCCGAGACGGGGCGGTATGAGATTACGGAGGAAATGAGGGCGGGGCTTTCGGATTTTGCCGGAGGCTTTGCCGGCGAGGCGGATACGGCGGAGGAGATCCGGGCGGTTTATGAGAGGACGGGATATGTCCTTGACACCCACACGGCGGTGGCTTCCTATGTGGGGAGAAATTACCGGAAGGTGACAAAGGACGACAGAAAAATGGTCGTAGCCTCCACGGCAAGTCCCTATAAATTTACGAGAAGTGTCATGGAAGCCATTGACGGGAAATATGATGGAATGGAAGATTTTGCGCTTGCGGATAAACTGGCGGAGATTTCCGGCGTGCCGGTTCCTGCGGCCGTCGAGGAAATCCGGGAGGCCAAAGTGCTTCATAAAACGGTCTGTGAAGCTTCTGAAATGAAGGCGGCTGTAAAGTCATTTCTCGGAGTATAAAACAAAAGAAAGTAAGAAAATTGTCATATTTTGTTAAGGCTGTCTTTAAAAATTTGTGTTAAGGTAATTATGGATGGATGAATGAAATATTACGTTAAAAGAGGTTGAAGGCATGGCACAGGAGGACAGGAATGCGAAAAAACCGGAAAATCTCCGGCTTTCTCACAGGTCCAGAAACAGAATACGGCCGGAGAACGGCCAGGAAGGCGCAGAACGGCTGGTGGTGAGTGAGATTCCGGGAGCGGGCCGCAGACCGGAGGGCGGTCAGGCCGTCAGACCGCAGCAGACGTCGGCAGGCCGAAGGCCCGCAGAAAGTGCGGCAGGGCAGGGCGTAAGACGGCCGCAGCAGTCGTCAGTCCGGAGGCCGTCGGGAAGTGCGCAGTCAGCGGCGTCAGGCCGTCAGACAATGGAAAGGCCGCAGCAGTCAGCGGGCCAGAAGCCGCCGGGAGGCGCACAGTCAGCGGCGCCAGTCCGGCAGACGACGGAAAGGCCGCAGCAGTCGTCAGTACGGAGGCCGTCGGGAGGCGCACAGTCAGCGGCATCAGGCCGTCAGACAATGGAACGACCGCAGCAGTCAGCGGGCCAGGGATCTGCGGGAAACCGCCGGCCTGCGGCCGGGAAATCGCCCAGAGGAAGCTCCGAGGCCAGATGGGCCCGCTGGGAGGAAGAAAAATACCGCAGGCAGAAGGCTGAAAAGGAAGAACGGCAAAAGCAGAAAAAGCTTGTGATCCTGGCGTTAGCCGCAGCTGCAGCCGTATTGGCTTTGGCGCTGGTCCTTTGGCTGGTTTTCGGAAAGGAGCAGGAACCTAGCGAGCCTGTGGCGGCGACACAGGAGTCCCAGACAAACGAAGCTGCGGCCGATCTAAAGCTTTCCGATGCCGATTTTTCTTTTACGGTCCCGCCGGACAAACAGGAAGCCGGGACTATGAAGGAGCAGAAAGAGGTAGCCGATTACGAGGGCTACGCAGTTCACTATCCGGTTCTTGGAAATGAAGCCGTAGACGGAGCCATTGTAAAACGGGTGGATGATATAATTTCCGTGTTTAAGCGGCAGGTACAGGAGATGCGGACCGACGGCCGGACCCGCATGGTTATGTCGGTTGACTATGAGTCCTATCAGACCGGGGAGGCATTGGTTTCTGTTAAGTTCAATGTCAAAAAGGAACTTCCTCAGCCGAAGGAGGAAGGCAGCATGGAGACTTATACCTATCGGCTGTCTGACGGGGTAGAGGCCGCTCTTTCCGATGTGCTGACGGAGGGGTATCTGGAGCTTCTGTCGGCGAAGACAAAGGAATTCGCTCAGGCGCAGGGAGGGAACCTGAAGGAGGGCGCAGCGGAAGCGGCCGATGCAAATTTCAGGTATTACACCTGGAATGAAGACGGGCTGACCCTGTATTTCCCCGATGGGATATTGATTGACGGCGTGTCGGAAACTCTTTCCTTTACGATTCCCATGGAGGAGCTTTCCGGACATCTGGCCATGGATCTTGTGGGGAACGGGCAGGAAACGCAGGCTCCGGTGCCTGCGGCAGAAGGGGTGGATCCGTCAAAGCCTATGGTCTGCCTGACCTTTGACGACGGGCCGAAGGCGGCGACGACTTCGGAGCTTTTGGACATTCTGGAAGAAAACGACGCCAGGGCGACCTTTTTTGTGGTTGGAAACGCCCTGAAGGGAAAGAGCGCCGAAGAGATCATCCGGCGGGAGCTTGCGCTTGGCTGCCAGGTGGGGAACCATACGGCGACCCATGAGAACTTTAAGGAAATCAGCGACGAGGAGATCGACGCCCAGATTGAGGGAGTTAATGATGTACTGAAGGGCTGGGGCCTTCCGGCAACCAGTACGGTGCGGCCTCCCTACGGCGGGTGGAACAATCACGTGCGGGACGTGGTCAAATATCCCATGGCCCGCTGGAACGTGGATACGCTGGACTGGGAGACCAAGGATCCGGAGGCCACGATCCAGTGTGTGCTTTATGATGAGGTGAAAAAAGCGGCGGACGGTGACATCATCCTGATGCATGACATCCATCCGGAAACCATCGAGGCCTGCCGGACTATCATTCCGGAGCTTAAGGCCAGAGGCTTCCAGTTGGTGACGATGGAAGAAATGTTTGCGGCCAAGGGCATTCCCTATGAGGCCGGAAAGGTGTACTACTCCAGCGGAGATATCCGGACGGATTTCGGAGAATAGCTCAGACAACAGAAATTCCGCCTGTGCGGCAGGCGCACAGGCGGAATTTCGCTGTTTAGAAGTTATTTTCCGAATAATCCTGCTGCTTCCTCCATGTTTTTCATAACGGGCACCTGGAAGGGACAGCGAGTCTCGCAGGAACCGCACCGGATGCATTCCGAGGCCGTATGGGAAAGGACGGCGTAATGCTCCCTGACGGTTTCAGGGATTTCTCCCTGGGCCCGGCAGAGATTCAGGAATTTGGTGACGGAGGCTACATCGATACCCTGGGGGCAGGGAGCGCAGTGGCCGCAGTACATGCAGTGGCCCTTCCAGCTGATCTTAGGAAAGGAGGTGAAGGCCCTGGCATAATCCTTTTCTTCGCCGGAAGCATCCTCATAGGCCAGACTCTGCTTTAAGTCCTCCGGGCTTCTGGCGCCGGCCATGACACAGGCGGCGCCGGGACGGCTCAGGGCGTAATGGAGGCACTGATAAGGGGTCAGGGCCTTTCCGGCGGGAGAGAGCTCTTCGCTTAACAGGTCGCCGCCGCCGAAGGCCTTCATGACCGTGATTCCCACGCCGAGGCGCTGGCAGGTCTCGTACAGCTCCTGGCGGAGCGGCTCCATGTTGACCAGGGGCTTTTCATAGCTCTTTTCGTCCCATAAAAGCTCCAGGTTCTCATTTGCCGGCTGCAGGTCGTAGCAGGGGTTGATACTGAAGAGCAGTACGTCGATCAGCCCTGTGCGCACGGCGGCCAGGGAGGCTTCCGGGTTGTGGCTGGAAAGGCCGATGGCCCTGATGGTCCCGGCTTCTTTTAATTTCAAGGCATATTCCAGAACCGGACCGTTTTTGACAGATTCCCATTCGGACACGGAGTCTATGTAGTGGATCATGCCCACATCCAGGTAATCCGTTCCCAGACGTTTAAGCAGGTCCTCAAACCCTTCCTTTACGTCTGCCATATCACGGCTGCGCTCGTACTGCCCGTTTTTCCAGACGGTGCAGAGATGTCCCTGCAGGACAAATTTTTCCCGGCGCCCTGCAAGCGCCTTCCCAAGGGCGGAGCGCATGTCCGGATTAGGGGAATACAGGTCGATGCAGTTGGCGCCGGCCCCTTCCATAAGATCGATAAACTGTTTTACGGCTTCTTCGGATTTTTCCAGAAAGCCTTCACATCCCATGCCGATCTCGCCGACTAAAAGGCCGGTGCGGCCGAGGGTGCGGTAATTCATGGCAGATACCTCCTTTGATCTTAAGCTGTATGTTCTATGCGGCATGTGAAACGCCTCAGGTTTCCGCTTCATGAGCGTCCGCTTCGATATCCTGCACGTCCGCTTTTTCAAAATCATGGTCGGTCAGATGCCTTAAGGCGTGCAGGAACGCCTTTTTCTGATGCTCCGGAGACAGGGCTTCTTCAATAAATATGGTGTAGCTTCCGTCTTCATTGGCTACGACGGCTTCGTTTGTCTTTCCCGGAAGCGGCATCAAAAAAGTCTGGTAATCAATCAATCTCCCGTCTCTCCTTTCGTTTCAGAGCCAAAAGCATGGTATGGACGGCGGCCAGATCCTCCGGCTCGGCATCCCTTGCGGCATCAAACAGCACGCGGAGCTCCTTATTTTCAAAGATATCCTGGGCAATGGAGGCCGTTTCCTCGTTGAGGTAATATCTGGCGCCCTCTTCCGGCTCCTTCCCATAGATCAGATAATCCAGAGGCACCCCGAAATAATCTGCCAGCTTCTGCATTTTGTCGGATTTGGGAGTATATCTCCCTGCTTTCCAGTTGCTCACCGTGGCGGTGGTAATCCCCGTGTCTTTGCATACCCGGTAAGGAGTCACCCCTTTTTTCTCACACAATTCTTCAAAAATCTCATACATAGGACACCCCACAATATAAGTTGGAAAAGTAAGTTAAAAAACTTGACAAACTTAGAAAACAATGCTATTTTATAAGCAATAGCTTTGATTTTAAAGCTAACAGCAAAGAAACAAGTCTGATTTCTTTCATGGCTTTCGGCTTGATTTGATTATATTGGAAATCTTAGCTATTGTCAATGGATAATCAGAAAAGAAAAACAACAGGGGGAATTTGTTATGGAGAAAAAAAGACTGAGGGAAATGACCTGGGAGGACTATGGGATCTCCAGGCACCGGTACGAAGAGCTTCGGGCCTTCTGCCTCCAATACGAGGAAAAGAAACGGGAGATTGCGAAGGGGGCTGCAGGCTTTTGCAGCCATGCGGCGGTTTCCGGAAGGGGTACGGAGAATCCGGCGAAGGGAGCTGCCCTTCGGAGGCGGAGGCATCAGAAGGATCTGGAAATGATCGAGGAGGCGGCCAGGGCCGCCTGTCCGGAAATCGGCGCATACATGGTGAAAAGCGTGACGAAAGACCTTTCTTATCCTTTTCTGGAATACGACCTGGAGCTTGGCCGGATTCCCATGGGGAAAACGGACTTTTACGCCAGAAGGAAGCTGTTTTACCACTTTTTGGACAGGCTGAAAAATGGGGACAAAATCGACCTGCTCCCATGATACGCTATGAACGTGCAGAGGAGGTAAGCCTCCGACGCAGGACGGGCCGGCCGGAACAAGATGCGCAACAGCAGCAGGAAATAAAGACAACAAACACAAAAATTAAAGGAGGAAATGGATTATGGCAGCATTTGGAGCGAAGTACATTAATTTTGCCCCCATTACGGAGGAGCCGAAGAACGGACTTCCGGCTTACGGAGAAAGGGTAGAGATCGGAGAACTGGTTAAGGCGGATCTGACCGTGAACATTGCGACCGGCGAGCTTTACGCCAACAACCGCCTGAAGGAAAAGGCGGACGAGTTTATCAGCGGAAGCCTTGCAGTAGAAGTGGACGACATGACGAAGGAGATCGAGGCGGGCGTTTTCGGTGCAGCTTACATCGAGGGAGAGATCGTGGACAATTCCGGCGACCGGGTCCCTTACGGCGGCCTTGGCTACTACAAAACCCTGCAGAGAAACGGCGTTATGGTCTATGAGGCCCATTATTATCCCAAGGTAAAGGCTGTGCTCAGCACTGACACTGCGGCTACTAAGAGCAGCAGCATTACCTTTACTGCCAGGGCTCTTACCTTTACGGTTCATGAGCCGGCAACCGGAGACTGGAGATACCGCAAGGAGTTTGACGATGAGACCGAAGCCATCGCTTATATTGACAAAAAGCTGGCTTCTGTTCAGACGGAGGCCTGAGGTATCCTGCCAGACGGCGGGCCGGGTACGGGATATCCCGTATCCGGAGGCCTGCGGCAGAAGCTGTGAGAATGAAAACAGAGTCCTGTTCCGGGAAGATGACTGGAAAGGGGGAAAGGATAAGGGATGTTTGCGAAAACAGTATCGGTAATGTTTAGGGGGAAAAAATATTTTCTGGCTTACAATGCCTGGGCGATGTTTCAGATTCAGGATTTATCTCCGGAAAAGGGGGTAATGGAGATCCTGGCGGCTCAGGGAAAGGAAGGTTTTTCTCTGTTCTGCAAGGCGGCGGCGCTCATGTCGGAGGCAGCAGAAGGGATCAGCAGATATGAAGGCAGGGATGGTCAGGAAGCACTGAAAAGTGAACAGGTCATGAACCTGGCGCGGCCGGTGGACCTCCTGGAGCTTAGGCGGGCAATGCTGGAGGCGGTTGCCCATGGATATGGGCGGGAAATGAATGAGGAAGCGGAAGAGGTCGATCTGGGGTTGGCTGAACTGCAAAAAAAAACAGACTGACCCGTACGGAATTTCTGACAGTTGCAATGCAGGTAGGACTAAATGTGAGGGAGGCAGAGCTGATGGCCCCGGGGAGGGTGTTTGATCTGGTGAAGCTGTATATGAAGAGGAATTTTAGAAACAGGGCCGGATAAGACATGCCCTTAAAGGAAAGCGAGCCGGATGAAACCGGCTTAGTGATCACCTTTTCCTTCTTTTGTGCCATAGAGACGCAGATTCATCTCTTCGGTACATCGCCTGGCTTCTTTTGAAGGGATTTCACCGCTTTTGATTTTACGCCGGATATCTGCATTTAATTTAGCCCAGGCTTTGTTATATTCTTTTGTTCCGCGTTTCGCAGTGGTTTCAGGTTTCAGGTGATGGCAGAGCATATAATCGTCTGCCTGTTTGATAAAGGGAAGATTTTTTTTGAATCGGTATTTCCGTATGGGCAGAATAAAGATAATATAAAATCCACAGAATCCGGCGGTGAAAAACATTAGAATAGCAGTCCAAGGATGAATCATAGCGTAAACTCCTTTTTGCTTAAGGATAACATAGTGCTTATAGAAATGTCAATAGAAAGAAGGGTGATGGGATGGCAGAAGAAGTAAGAGTGAGTATTGTATTGGAGGGGGAAGAGGAATATAACCAGAAGATAGAAAGCATAAACAGGGCATGCCGTCTGTGGGAAAGCAATCTGCAAAAGGTGAAAAGCGCCCAGGGGGGACAGGCGGATTCTGTGGAAAGCCTGAATGAACGACTTGAGGCGCTCAGACAGATACAGGAAAAGCTGAATGAGAAGCTGGAGGCAGCCAATAAAGTTCTTGAGAGTGCGAAAAGCCGGCAGGAGGCATATGCGGAGGAAGTCTCCAGGGTCAGGGAAAATCTGCAGCGGGCGGAGGAAAGTCAGAGAGCCCTGGGAGAGCAGACAGAAGAAAACGCCGGGGAGTATGCAAGACTGAGTGGGGAAATTGCAAGATACAGGGAAGAGCTTCAGGCAGCAGAAGAAAATCAGCAGAGAGCGGAAGACAGCGCAGCCGACTGGGGGATCCGAGTTAATGAAATACAGACGGAGTTAAATAATCTGAATCAGGAGCTGGAAGCAAATGAAACCCGTCTTGGTGAAGTCCGGGAGGAAATGGATCGAGGAATTGGAGAAAGGGCTGTTGAAGGAATTTCCGCACTTGCTGATGCGTTAAACGACACTGGGATTTCGGATGGAGCAGAAGCAATTGCGGGTGCCTTGGCAAAGTGTGTGGAAGCCTCCTCGGAATTTGAAACCTCCATGGCAAAAATTGAGGCGGCCGTCGGGTCAGCAGGAGCGCCGATGGAGCAGATGAAGGATCAGATTTTGAAGGTATCTGGGGAACTGGGGATCGGAGCTTCCGAGGTAGCAGAATCAGCTTATCATGCAATGTCGGCCGGTATTGATACAGCAAAATCGGTGGGGTTTGTGGAACAGGCGTCTAAGCTGGCGGCGACGGGATTTCTGGATAATGCCGCAGCAATGGATGTCCTGTCAACGGCTGTCGACGCTTATAATCTGGAGATCAACGGTGCAGGCCAGGTTTCAGATTACCTAATCACTGCTCAGAGGCTGGGGAAAACTTCCGTCAGCGAGCTGGCTGCCGGTATGGAGCAGGTGATTCCGACAGCCGCTGCCTATCATATGGAGATGGACAATCTGACTTCCGCTTATGTGGTACTTGCAGAAAACGGGAGTACAACTGCAGAATCTACTTCTTATTTACAGTCGATGCTGGGAGAATTGGGAGATTCCGGAAGCTCTGTATCAAAGATCCTTCAGGAGCAGACGGGTAAATCCTTTGGGACCCTGATGGGAGACGGCAGGTCTCTGGGGGATATTATGGAGATCCTGGGAAACAGCGTAGACGGTGATATAGGAAAATTCAGGAGCCTGTGGGAAAGCTCTGAAGCAGGTGCAGGGGCGTTTTCTCTTTTGAATGCGGGGGCAGGAGAGTACAATTCCGTTCTGCAGGAGATGCAGGGAAGTACAGGAGCGACTAATCAGGCATTTGGGGAAATTGCAGATACAGTAGAATTTGCAAAAACCAAAATGGATACTGCTTTTCAGAACATGATGATTGCAGTGGGGGATCAGCTTTCTCCTGCTCTGAAGGGACTTGCAGACGTAGGTACAGAAGCTTTTTCCTGGGCGGAAGCGTTTGTCAGAGATAATCCGGAGATTGTAGCGTTGATTGCGGCGGTGACGACGGGGCTTGGTATGCTGGCAGTTTCAATGACGGCTGTTACAACCGTGACAACTGTTGCAACAAGTGTAATGGAAGGTTTTTCAAAGGTAGTTGCCGCGCATCCGGCTGTAGCGGTTGCGACCGGAGTTCTGGCGCTGGTATCAGCCATAGGGACATTTATTGCTGTGGCGGGCGGAGGGGAATCGGAAGCCGACAAGCTGGTAGAGAAGACAAAGGAACTTCGGGAGGCGGTTGCCGAGACGACGGAGGAATATGATAACCAGAGGACAGAGATAGAAACAAATGTCACGGCGCAGAAAGATATGGTTACGCATCTGGAGGCGTTGATTGCTGCACAGGGAGGAACTGAGGCAGGGAATAAGAAGATTTCCGACATGGTCAGCCGGTTGAATGCAGAGGTACCGGGACTGTCTCTGGCTTATGATGAACAAACAAGATCCCTTAATTTAACAACAGATGCCATTGGGGAAATGATAGATGCGAACCAGAAAGCGGAGGAATTTGACACGCATCTGGAGGAGCGGGCGGAGCTTTTGCAACAGAGAGCAGAAGCGGCGGCAGTGGCTGCAGAAGCAGATGAAATGCTGGCGCAGGCGGAAGGAAAGCTCCAGACGATGTACGAAGACGGGACAGAGATTTTGGGGGAAGCTTCTTATGAGTATGGGCAGCAGCAGCAGAATGTTGCTGCTCTGACAGAAACTTATAACGAAGCAGCGGAAGCGCTTGCTGAAATTGATGACAAGCTTGCGGAATCACAAGAGTACATTGAGGATTATACTATTTCTCAGAGTGGCTTAAGTGATTCGACCTTGGCATACAGGGATATCCTTCTGGCAAATGCAGAGGCGTTTGGGAAGGATAGCGATACATACCAAAATGTTCGGGCTGAGGTTGTCGCTCTGGATGAGGAATATATGAATTTTGTTTCTGAGCAGCAGATAAGGCTCGAAGAAATTCAGGTTCAGCAGGAGGAATTAAGGGCGGCCTATGATGAGACCTATCAGAATGTGTATGATAATCTGAACAGTGAAATGGGCCTGTTCCAGACTATGAGTACGGAAGCGGATCAAAGTATACAGGATATGATTGCAAGTCTTCAAAGCCAGTCTGAGTATATGACAAATTATGCGGCCAACATAGATGAGGCGGCAAGACTGGGAATCAATGAAGGGCTGCTGGCGAGATTATCTGATGGATCGGAAGAATCAGCCAAACTTCTTCAGGCGATTGTAGATGACGGGGGAGCTAACATTGATGAACTGAATGCGGAGTTTGAAAACGTAGAAGAAGGAAAAAAAGCGTTTGCCGGTAAAATTGCCGAGATGCAGACAAATTATACGGATTCGTGGGAGCGCATGCAGGCGGAGTCAGAGGCGTCTGTCCATATGATGAATCAAAGGGCGGCGACATATAAGGTTGGGCTTGATAATATACAAGGTCTCATTGATGGATCAGAGGAGAAAGCAAATTCTCTAAAACTGGCATATGCGAAGCTTGCAGAGGCAGCAATTACGGCTGCAAGAAAAAAACTGGATCAAAATTCTCCGTCCCGGATTTTCCGCAAAATCGGAGCAGACAATGTTCAGGGCGACATCGAGGGAGCAAAAGGCAAGAGGAGAGAATTGGAGATCACCTATGCGGACTCGGCGCAGGCAGCTATTGAGGCTTATGAGGAACAGGTTCAGGTGCTGGGGAGGGAGATGGAAGCGAAACAGTATGTGAGCTATCTTTCCATGGCAGATATTACGAATGCCTCCAGGACGGAACACATGGGGATCCTGAATTTGGATGCTTTGAGGGGGCGGGAAGCAGGGCTGCAAAAAATGCTGGAGGCATGTATTTCCTATCTTCCTTATCTGGAACAGATGGCCGGGACCTATGGGCGGGTATATTTAAATCCCAGGGAAGCTTCCAGGGAAATGGCGCCGTTTATGAACAGGGATTTAAAGGCCCTGGGGAGGTAATATATGTATGGAATGAAAATAAAAAAAGTAAAGACCGGGCAGGTCAGGCATAGTTCTGACTGGGGGCTTACTTTGGAAAATCCCATGCCTCAGGAAACGCCGAATCTGAAAATTTGTCAGATTAACGTGCCCGGTGCCCATGGAGCGCTGGACTTATCAGAAGGCCTGTGGGGATTGCGATTTGAAAACCGGAGGGTGCCGCTTTGTCTTGGCGGAGTCCGGAAGGATAAGAGGTGGCCGTCCGTTTATTCTGTTTTTTTGAATGAGTATCACGGGCAGAGAGTGGAGATCACGCTGGATATCGATCCGAATTGGTATTATGCGGGCCGGCTGTATGTGAAAGGTTCTCTGGCGCGGGCGGCGCAGATCGGAAAAATGGAGTGTGAGCTGGATGCGGATCCTTTTAAATATGAGAAGCAGTCCAGTCTGGAACCCTGGAAATGGGATCCGTTTTCCTTCGTGAATGGGGTTATCCGGAATTACGGAAATATTGAAGTAGATGGTTCACGGGAATTTGCAGTCATCGGAAACGAACATAATGTGACTCCGGAGATCCTGCTTTTATCAGGAGCAGTGACCGTGACTTTTCAGGAGATCACTTATCCGCTGGAAGCCGGTAGAAATATATTTTACGATTTTGAGCTGGAGCCGGGAAAGAATTGGTTCACGTTTACAGGTTCCGGGCGTGTGGCCATTGATTTTAAGGGGGTGAGTCTGTAATGTACAGTGTGACCTATGGAGGAAAAATGCTTTACCGGTCAGGAGCCGGAGTGCTTTCCGCATATGAATTGCATTTATCAGAGACGGAAAACGGCCCGGCGGAGTTTTCTTTTCAGATGTCGATGGATCATCCTTTAAGCGAAATCCTGGAGGCCGGAAGGGCAGAGATTGTCGTGTATGAAAGCCGGGATGGGACGCTTTTGGATGAACATGAGATTTTCAGGGGGAAAATTACCGGAATCGGGACGGACTTTCAGAACGGGAAACAGGTGGAGTGTACCGGAGTGCTGAATTATCTGGCAAACAGTATACAGCGGCCCGGTGCACATCGAAATAAAACAGTCACGCGGCTTTTGTCCGAACTGCTGGAAGAGCATAACAGGCAGGTATCCCCGGAAGAGTGTATTTATCCGGGATCAGTAACGGTTTCCGGGATCATAAACGGATGTATGGATTATATGACAACACTGGAATGTATGGAAGAGCTGTTGTTAAAGGCATTTGACGGACGGTTTATGATCCGGCGGCAAGGCGGAAAAAATTACCTGGATTATTTGAGCGGATATGGAAATGCCGGCGGCCAGCCGGTGGAATTTGGCCGGAACCTGTTGGATTTTTCTCAGAATATGGATGCTTCTGAAATCTATACGGTATGTATTCCGCTGGGAGCCAGACAGGAAAACAGTTCCATTGAAGGATTGGATGCATATCTGACCATTGAATCGGTGAACGGAGGAAAGGATTATGTGGAAAATCCGGAGGGCGCCGCCTTATATGGCCGAAGGGCGAAAGCTGTTTCCTGGAAGGATGTCACATCGCCGGAGGAGCTTAAAAGAAAGGGTGAGGAATGGCTGATTTCCAATCAGTATGAAATGCTGTCCCTGGAGGTTTCAGCCATCGATCTTTCAATGGCGGGAGAGGAATTTGAAAGCTTCAGGCTGGGAGACGAGACGCTGGTCTACAGCAGGCCTCACGGGCTGAACCGGCGCTTTCCTATTACAAAGAGAGACCGGTATCTGGACGCACCGGAAAAAAATACGATCACTTTGGGAAAAAGCGTTGCGAAGGGCATTGTAGGAAGCATCCGTTCAGGGAAGGAGGAAATTAAGGAACAGCTTTCTAAAATTCTGCCAAGCAGCGAGATTTTGTCTCAGGCCCGGAAAAGCGCAACGGAACTGATAACTGCGGCCATGAACGGATATGTGGTGACATCTCCGGATGAAATCCTCATTATGGATGCGCCGGAAAAAGAGGACGCAAAAAAGGTCTGGCGCTGGAATCTGGGCGGCCTCGGTTATTCAAGAATGGGTTATCAGGGACCATACGAGACGGCTATGACCATGGACGGAGAGATCGTAGCGGATTTTATCCAGACGGGGAATTTAAGCGCAGACAGAATTAAAAGCGGGTCTTTAAGTGCAGATCGGATTGGGGGCGGGACGATCGAGGGGGATGTCGTTGCAAAGAATCTTACGATACAGGGGGGAAGAATTGATATTGATGCCGTAGCGGAGGACCAATATCCAAATGTGATCAAGCTCTCACACGAATATACTAATTTCATGAATTATACGGAAATTGCTCCTGGGGAAATCGTGGTTCGATCAACGAATGCGGGCGAACACAGGATTGGGATATTAAGTGATGAAATTGTATTTCGGACTAAAGAAGATGGAACGTTTATTGGGTTTAATGATGCACGCCGAATTCAGAACATGAGGTTCGGGACTAAGGTTCTGGCTGCGAACGGAAGTTCTGTCAGCATTCCGGTACTGACTCAGACAGATCTTAACGATATGTTTGGAGGAACAGGATTTTCAGGCAGCAATACGATGGTTTCTTTTGCCAATGGGGACGGGCATGCGCAGAGCGTACACATTGAAGGCGCAGCATTTATTGACGGAGCATGGTATGCCACATTTAATACGGCCCCTGCAGAGGGAATGATCAGGATCAATTATATGGTTTCATATTTTGGATAAGGAAGGAGATAACAGTAATATGGCAAACATTGAAAAAGAACTGAAAGCGATCATGGAAGCAGAATACGGGGAAGAGGTACGTTCTTCTATTCACGATGCGATTAAAGCCGGAAATGATGAGATCGTGGAGTATGGGCTTAAGGAAAAGGAACGATCGGAAGCGGAGGCGGAACGGTCAGAAGCCGAGACTGCGAGAATGGCTGCGGAGGCAGAACGTCGACAGGCCGAAACCGAACGGGCAGGCGCAGAAACTGTGCGGGCAACGGAGGAATCTGCAAGGCAGACGGCGGAAGAGGCAAGAATTGTGGCCGAAACCGAACGGGCGGAGGCAGAAGAGGTACGTGAACAATCTGAGACTGCGCGAATGTCAGCAGAGACCGAACGAGTATTGGAGGAAAATGAACGTCAGCAGAGAGAGGCGGTCAGAATTTCAGGAGAGAATGAACGATTAGAGGCTGAAAGGTACCGTGTTCAGGAAGAGGTACTGCGTGCCCAGGCCGAAGCGACAAGAATCGCAGCAGAAGAACTTCGGGAAGAGGTGAAGGCGGCGGCTGAGGCGGCGGCTGAAGCCGCCAATGAGGCCTCTAAGAGGGCCGACGAGGCCGCAACGGGCGGCGTATCGAAGATGATCGTCAACTTTGAGGAACCGGAAAGCATGGAGCCGCCGAAAAGCGGAGAGACAGTAGGCACACTGTTCGGAAAAATGAAAAGATGGTTTACGGGCATGTCTTCCGGTGCCGGAAGCACACTGCTGGATCGCCTTCTTCCGCCAGGCAGAGTCCTGATTTCTGACGAAGCAGGAAAGGTTGCGCAATCGGATGTATCTGTGTCTGATTTAGCGAATTTAAGCGGGACTACCGGCAATCTTCAGGAGCAGATTACACAGCTAAATGGCAATATCCTGCTGAACGTATACCCCGTCGGTTCCATCTATATGAGTGTCTCCAATACAAATCCCGGAACCCTTTTTGGCGGTTCGTGGGAGGCATGGGGAAGCGGACGGATGCCTGTGGGAGTTAATGCTTCGGATA
>CATJIW010000125.1 GCA_949740745.1 uncultured Lachnospiraceae bacterium
CCAATATTGAAATCGGCGCAGAGAACATGTATTTTGAAGAGAAGGGCGCCTACACCGGCGAGATTGCTCCCGCCATGCTGACGGACGTGGGTGTGAAATACGTGATCATCGGCCATTCCGAGAGAAGAGAGTATTTCGCAGAGACAGACGAGACGGTCAACAAGAAGGTGATGAAGGCCTTCGAGCACGGCATCACTCCCATCGTGTGCTGCGGCGAGACTCTGACTCAGAGAGAACAGGGCGTGACCATGGACTTCATCCGCCAGCAGGTGAAGATCGCATTCCTGGGCGTGACGGCGGAGCAGGCAAAGACGGCCGTCATCGCTTACGAGCCCATCTGGGCCATCGGAACCGGCAAGACGGCTACCACCGAGCAGGCGCAGGAGGTCTGCGGCGGCATCCGTAAGTGCATCGCCGAGATTTATGATCAGGCGACGGCTGAGGCTATCCGCATCCAGTACGGCGGAAGCGTAAATGCGAAGACGGCTCCGGAGCTTTTCGTACAGCCTGACATCGACGGCGGCCTGGTGGGCGGCGCCGCCTTAAAGCCTGACTTCGGCCAGATCGTAAACTGGAAGTAACCGCTTAAAAAATCTGTGCAGGCAGGGCAGACAGGGATATCCTCGCCCTCTTGTTTTCCTTACCTTATGTTATGAAGGCATGAGGAAGAGAAAACGGGAGGGAGGAGGATATTTTTAGTTTCATGGCTGAGGCGGGACTTTGCTGAAAAGAAGTAAAAACCAGACAATAAAGAAAAAATAGAAATAATATCTGTTTATTTCTGAAGTTATCTGCATAAAACAGTTCTTCTTCGGGGACTTTTGTTAAACATTTAACTAAAATCTCTCGTTTTTGTTTTTTTGCATATACTTTGCAAAATTTCGTTGTATAAAATGACTGAAAATGCTATAATGGTATTACTTGGGTATACGGAATGCACAAAACAAAAAGGAGGAAAAACGAATGCTGGAACAGTCTTATTTTAGTAAGACGGACGAGATCATTGAGCATTATGGGCGTAAAGCCGGTTCCCTGATCCCGATCATGCAGGACATCCAGGCGGAGTACCGCTATCTTCCCGGAGAGCTTTTGACCTATGTGGCGAAAGAGATTGGGATCACCGAGGCCAAAGCGTACAGTGTGGCAACCTTTTACGAGAACTTTTCCTTTGAGGCAAAGGGGAAATATGTCATTAAGGTATGCGACGGCACGGCCTGCCACGTCCGGAAGTCCACGCCGGTGCTGGAGGCGCTCTGGAAGGAGCTGGGACTCAGCAAGAAAAAGCATACGACGGATGACATGCTGTTTACGGTGGAAACCGTGTCCTGTCTCGGAGCCTGCGGACTGGCGCCGACCATGATGGTGAACGAAGAGGTTTATCCGTCCATGACACCCGAAAAGGCACTTGCAGTAATTGAAGAATTGAGAGGTAAAGGCTGATGATCAAAAATAAAGATGATTTATCGCAGG
>CATJIW010000126.1 GCA_949740745.1 uncultured Lachnospiraceae bacterium
CAGCCGCTGGGCCCCAGGAGCGTCATAAATTCATTCTCCTTAATCGAAAGCTCCAGCTCGTCAAGGACCATGGTCCCCTCCGAAGTCTTGGTCTTATCAAAGGTCTTGGAAATTTTATCCAGGCGAATCAAAGGTCTGTCATTCATCGCTTATCCTCCTAAAAATTGGGCGGCGAGCTGATCCAGATCAGGACCGCCCCCGTCTTTGACGTGAGATAATGCTTTTTATCCGGTGTAAAATAAAAGGATTCTCCCTTCTTCGCCCGGTAGCTCTTACTTCCGATATGGATCAGGACCGCCCCCTGAAGCACATAGCCGAACTCCTCCCCCTCATGGGGCGTATCCGGATAGGTGGAGCCGCCCTTCTCAAGAGTCAGCAAAATCGGCTCCATCACGTTCTTCTGGGCGTTGGGAATGATCCACTGGATCGTGTTTTTCAGCTCCCCGTCCTCCTTCACGAAATAATCCTCCGCCCCGAACACGATCTGCTCATCCGTGTCCGCCGTGAAAAACTCGTTCAGAGTCGTCCCCAGCACCTGGAGGATATCCGTCAGCGTCGCTATGGAGGGCGACGTCAGATCCCGCTCCAGCTGGGAAATGAACCCCTTGGAAAGCTCCGCCCGGTCCGCCAGCTCTTCCTGGGTCAGCCCCTTCAAAATCCGCAGTTCCTTCAGTTTCTGTCCGATGTCCACAGGATCCGTCTCCTTAGTGTGTAAATAATAAACTCAAAGTTTAGTATATCTAAACCGTAAAACAGCTTCTATTATACATCTTTCTGATCCCGTGTCAATGGTTTTTTTACATGTTCTGTATCCCCGTTTTTGTTTGTGAATAAAAAGAACGCTATGCGAAGCCTCACCCCCGCACAGCGTTCTCTTATTTCTTATTTATTGTATTTTCCCGCTTAAATCTGCGCATCCAGAATATACATGGCAATGAAGATCACCGACAGGATATACACCAGCACAGGTACCTCCTTGGCCTTGCCCCGGCAGACCTTGATCACGGCGTAGGAAATAAATCCGAAGCCGATGCCGTCGGAAATGCTGTAGGAAAAAGGCATCATGGCGATGGTCAGGAAGCAGGGCAGAGCCGTCTCAAAATCACCCCAGTTGATCTTCGCCGCGCCCATCATCATATAAACGCCCACGATGATCAGGGCGGGAGCCGTCGCCGCACTGGGCACGATCCCGGCAATGGGAGCCAGAAGCACGCACACCAGGAACAAAAGTCCCGTCACCAGAGAGGTAAGCCCGGTCCGGCCGCCCTCCTGGATGCCGGTGGAAGACTCCACGAAGGTCGTCACCGTAGAGGTACCGAGGCAGGCACCCACGCAGGTGGCAACCGCATCGGCAATCAGCGCGCGGTCGCCGCCGGGAAGGTTCCCCTCCTTGTCCAGCATCCCCGCATTCCCGGCCGTGCCAAGCAGCGTTCCCACCGTGTCAAAGCAGTCCACGATAAAGAAGCTGATTACCGCCGTGATAAGAGGCAGAGGCCCGAAGGACATAATGCCGCCAAAGTCAAGCTGAAACGCCGTCAGGCTGATATTTCCGATGTTGCTCATGGTCACGCTTTCCGGCATGGAGGTGATCCCCATGGGAATGCCGATGACGGTCGTAATGATGATCCCGACAAAGATCGCCGCCTTCACCTTGTGGGCGATCAGAACTCCCGTGATCAGAAGCCCGATAAGGGCAAGAAGCGCCGAACCCTTCGTAATCGCCCCCATGTCCGTGTAGCCGCTGCTGCCCTCCGCTCCGACGCACTGCACGATCCCGGCGTTCAGCAGGCCGATAAATGCGATAAACAGGCCGATGCCCACCGAGATCGCATCCTTTAAGCAGGCCGGGATCGCCGCAATAATCTTGCTCCGCAGGGGAGAGACCGTGATGACCAGGAACAAAATTCCAGAAATCAGGACGATGGTCAGGCCCTGCTGCCAGGTATAGCCCATGCCAAAGCAGACTGTGTAGGTAAAGAATGCGTTCAGCCCCATGCCGGGAGCCTGCGCAAAAGGCACGTTGGCGATGAAGGCCGTCAAAAGCGTGCCGATGGCCGCCGAAACACAGGTTGCAACCATGACCGCCGTAAAATCCATGCCCGCCTGAGACAGATAGACCGGATTTACAAAAATAATGTAGGCCATGGCAAAGAACGTGGTGACGCCGGCCAGCACCTCCGTCTTCACATTGGTGCCGTGTTCCTTCAGTTTAAAAAACTTTTCCATTTTTTCCTCCGTTTCTTCCTGCGTGTTTCCCACACGCAACAGGCCGGAACAGGGAAAATTCACCCGCTCCGGCTGTGTTTATGAACACCACGATTATCCTATCATAAAATTTTTATAAATTCAATGAAAATTTAAGAAAATTCTGTTTTTATTCCGTTTTTATGCCTTCCGCCTTAAAAACGGCTGATGATCGTCCCGTCTATGGCATTGATCATCAGAATGCTGTCACTCTCTTCCCGCTCGCCGCCCTCTTCCGTGCTGAACCGGAAGGTCCCGGTAAGTTCCCAGACCGGGATCATGTTTTCCGTCCCCTCCTCGTCCCAGTAATAGGTCAGGCGGAGCTTGTCGGCAGAAACAGAAATAAGCTCCTGACGCCTGTCAGATTCCTTCCATTCCTCCTCGCAGACCCTCCGGATTTCAGAAAAAGGAAGAAGCCTGGCTGTCTCCTCATTCCCCTCCAGAATGTAGTCGCTGTAGGTAATCTGTGATACCCCGTTGTCGTCCACGCAGATCTCCAGCCCCTTGCCGCCCATGCCTGTTATCTGCCTGCCGACGGGCACGCCGCAGACCGGCCTTGTGTAATAGAACTCATAAAATGCGTCGTCGTCCACATACCCCTCTGCATAGGACATGGTCGGCTTTTTCACGCCGTCCAGCACCAGCTCCCCGGAAAGTCCCATTTTCTCCACACATTCCTCCGCCGCCGCCCTCGCATCTTCCTCGGAGAGCATGCAGCTATGCGCTCCTTCGAAGGGCCAGGTATACAGGCCGAAGCCGTACTTTGCCGCCTGCAGATACATAGTCTTCCCTTCCCAGTCTGTCAGTCCGAACAGATAATCGTAATATACGCCCCAGCCCATTTTGTCATAGGACGTCATTCGGAGCGGAACCTCCACCTTTTCCGCCTCGTCCTTCCAGCCCTCCAGCTTCTCTTTGTTCCTCTGCAGCTCCTTTTCCAGGAGTTCACGCATTCGTTCGTCCTCTTCCAGCTTCAAACTGTATTCATGATACGCAATATTCTCCACACAGTCCTGGTATCCCTCCGGCTCCCACCGGTAGAGGCCGCCTTCTCCAAGGAGCGGCTTCACATATTCTGCAATCTCCTCCTCTCCAAAGGTCATTAAACTGGCCGGAGCCGTTACAAAATAATCTGTATCCGGCACCTCCACCTGCGCGTCGATTTTACAGAAAACGCCCTGCGCATCCGTAAACTCCGCCTGATACTGTTCCGGCGCTCCGAGCCGCTCTCTGAGAGCCTTTTGCTTCTCCGTCTCTTTCGGCTCTTCCTGCATGACCGGCTTCCGCCCCTTCTCTTCCCGGCCGACCTCCTTCTTTTCTGTGTAAGCCTTCCCCTCTGCCGCCTGGCCTGCTTCCTCCGAAGAAACGGTTTCCTTTCCCGGCTCCGGCTCCGCTTCCGTCTTCTTCACCGCAATGTTTTCCACAGCCGCCTTCCCGCAGCCGACTCCAAGCGTCAGGGAAAACAGGATTCCCATCATCAAAAACGCAATCATTCTCTTTCTCATAAATCCAAACTCCTTTCCTTCTCAGGCCATCCGGCAGCTGCCTGCTCAGACCAGACAACATGTTTGTCCCTGTATCCACTATAAAAGAAAGGCCCTGAAAAATCTTCATCGCCCTGTAAACGTTTTGTAAAAGGAAACCGTTACCGTCGTCCCCTCCCCAGGCCGGCTCTCAAACTGAAGGCTCCCCTGATGGAGGCGCACGATCTGCTCACAGATGGCAAGGCCCAGTCCGATTCCATCCCTCCCGGACTTCTCCGCCCGGTAGAAGGGCTCGCAGATCTTTGTCAGGGCCTCCTTTGTCATGCCCTTTCCGAAATCCCGGATCACGACCTGCTCCTCCCGAACCATGACCCGGATCTCCTGGCCGGGAGCGGACGCCCTGGCCCCGTTTTCAAGCAGATTGACAAACAGGCTTATCAGCAGGTCCTGATCTGCACAGAGGGTAAACTCCCGGTCCGCCTCCAGACAAAATTTCCGGTCCGGCCATCTGCTTTCCGTCATGGAAACGGCCCGCTCAAGGAGCCGTCCCATGCTCTGCGCTTCCATGGAAATCGATTCATTCTGATGCAGAGCCGTAAGCTGCATCAGCTTTGCAGAAAGCCGCTGCAGATAACCGGCCTGCTCATATATGTTCCGGAGCGCCCGTCTCTGCTCCCGCTCTCCCAGCTTCACATGGAGCAGGGTATCAGAATATCCCAGAACCGCCGTCATGGGGGTGCGCATCTCGTGGGCCAGGCTTCCCAAAAGCCTCTCCTTCTCCTCTCCTGCAAGGGTAAGCTCCCGGATGCGGCTCTCCACCTGTTCTGCCATAAAATTAAAAGCCTCCGCCAGCCTTCCTGTCTCGTCCCGCCGCCTTACCTCTGCCCGGACACTGTAATTTCCCCGGCTGATCTCCCCGGCCGCCCGGGCAAGGCTCCCTATGGGGCGGAGCACCAGCTTTGCCGCCGCCGCTGCGAACAGGGAAGCCGCCGCCACAAACAAAAACCAGATCATGGAAAACTGCCGCACAAATTCGGCAGTTTCCCGATGGACCTCCGTCAGGTCCTGTACGGAAAAAAGGTAATTGTCTTCCCCCAGCCAGGGAAGGGCCGAACCAATGACCACCCAGTATTCTCCGTCTCCATGCTCAAGCGTCCACTCCGTCTCTTTAAACCTCCCTTCCTCTCTCCAGCCTGCCTCCCAGGAAATCTCATAAAAAGAGGAATCGCACAGCACCTCGCCGTCCGCAATCCAGATGCACCCGTCAAAAAGCTTCTGTCGAAACAGCCGCTCCATCAGATAATGTAAATCCTCCTGGGCCGCAGACTCCGTCTGGTACATCCACTCCATGGCATATTTGGCGGATTCAAAGCCCCGGACCTGCGCCCCGGCGGCCCGGAGCATCTGTTTTTTTTCATAAGCGGCCCCCAAAAGCCAGCCGCAGAATATCCCGCAGCCCGTCAGAATCCCGAAAATCAGTATCATGATTTTCTGATACAGCTTCATCTTCTCTCCTCCAGCCGGTATCCGATCTTCGGTATGGTCTGAACCAGTCCGGAAACCCCCAGCTTCTTCCTGAGCTGGCCCACGTGGACGTCCACCGTCCTTGTCTCTCCCATATAAAGATCGCCCCATACCTCCCTCAGCAGCCGCTCCCTGGAAAACGTCACGTTCTTATTCCTGACAAAAAGCACCAAAAGGTCATATTCCAGCGGCTTCAAACGGATTTCCTCCCCCGCCCGCACAACCGTCCGGCTCTCCGGAAAAATCTCCACGTCCCCGGCCTTCAAAACCCTCTGCAGACGCCCCGTCCGCTCCAGCACCTTCTCCACCCGCACCAGAAGCTCCAGAACCTCAAAGGGCTTCACGATATAATCCTCCGCCCCGCCCTTTAATCCCCGCACCTTGGATACGACGTCGTCCTTCGCCGTCAGAAAAATCACCGGAATTCCCCGCTCTTTGAAATCCGGAAGCAGCGAAAAGCCGTCCCTTCCCGGCAGCATCACGTCCACCAGGGCCAGGTCAAATTCCTTCCCCTCCTTCAAAAAAGCCAATGCCGACTCCCCGTCCCTGCAGCACGCCGTCCCATAGCCGGCCACCGAAAGGTTCATCTCCACAAGCTCCGAGATCGCCGGATTGTCCTCCACGATCAAAATCCGATTTTCCATAACAATCCCCCATCCGTCCAGTCTTCCCCTATTCTAACACACTTGCCCAAACCCGGAGCAATTTCCTTTGTAAACAAGTTGTAAATGTGTTACACTGTAACTATTTCAAAGGATTCATTTTCAGGAGGCATTACCCATGACAGATACCATTCAAAACACCGGCGCCCTTTCCCCCGCCTTCTCGCGGGGATCCGCCTTAAGCCGCAAAATCTTTCTGGAACTCACCGTCCCCTCCGAGGACGACACCATGGCCGACGCCGAACGGCTTTTATCCGCCCTCCGGCCGGACTATCCGGAAGTCACCCTTCCTTATTATGTGCTGAAACGGGATTATCCCGCCTTTCGGAAAGACAGCTGGCGTGTGACTGCCGCCCTCGTCTTCACGGGAAGGCACTGGCAGATCGCCTCCGTCGAAGCCGGAGACACCACCAATCGTCACTACGGCCTGGCCGCCGACCTGGGAAGCACCACCGTCGTCATGCGGCTGCTGGATTTGAACACAGGAGAAATATTAGGAGAAGAAGGATGCTTCAACCGGCAGATTGCCTACGGCACCGATATCCTCACCAGGATTTTCCACACCCAGGCAGGAGAAGCCGAAAAAAAGGAGCTGCAGGCCGCCGCTGCGGCCACCCTCTCCCGGCTGATAGAACAGCTCTCCCAAAAAACAGGCGTCGACACGTCCGGATGCCCCGTCCTCGTCCTGGGCGGGAACACCACCATGGTCCATTTCCTCCTGGGAATCGACGCCTTCCCCGTGTTCATGGCCCCCTTCGCCCCCGTATTCAACGACGGAGGCTTCCTTCACGGGCGGGAGCTTACCCTTCCCTTTGACGGGCTGGTCTACTGCATCCCCTCTGCCGCCAATTACCTGGGCGGCGACATCATAAGCGGCCTGCTGGCGGCAGGCATCATGAACAACGACGAAATCTCTCTCTACATCGACATCGGCACCAACGGAGAAATGGCGGTGGGAAACCGAGATTTCCTCGTGGCGGGAGCCGGAGCGGCAGGCCCGGCCCTGGAAGGCGTCATCAGCAGATACGGAATGCGGGCA
>CATJIW010000127.1 GCA_949740745.1 uncultured Lachnospiraceae bacterium
CTGTATTATGATATAATCTGCATGATAATAAGCCGGACAGGATGCCTGACCCTCGCTCATCCCTCCGGTCGTAGAATAATAAGGAATATATACCAGACATTCCGTATATTTTTTTAATTCACAGGAATAAAATTCCGGAGCTATAGTCGTCACATAGTTGGCATGATCATAAGGATTATGGATATAAATGACATCCGGGCGTCTTTCCCTGAGAGAATAGGCGCTGTAGTGAGTTACCGGTACGCTGCGGGGCAGTTCCTTTCCCTCATAATGATAAGCCTCCGACAGGTCTCCGGCCGTCCTGTCATAATAAGGAATCGGCACCACATACGCGTCACAGTCCGGATCTGCTTCGGCGGCCTGCCATACGCTTTCCATAGAATCCCACATGGACGCTTTATATGGAAGGAACACAACTTCGTAACGAATCCGGATATCGCTTTTAACGCTGTTCTCAATCTGGATCAGGGCTTTTCGAAGCTGCTTATGCAGCTTGCCTGCCTGAACCTCCTGATTCCCGGCCAATCTTTCATAAAACTGATAAACCAGTTCGCAGTAATCCTCCAGAAGAGTAACGGGACGCACCCCCTCCCCTTCCGTTTTCTCAATCAGAGTCCCAAGGCCCACGGCGCCCTCCTGGCATTGTCCCAGAAGCTCCATCGCCGCCCGGAGCTCTTTGTTTTCCATATAATTTTTTATTTCGTCATGGGCCTGGCTGAGAAGCTTTATGAAATCCTCCGCCTGTTTTTTTTGAGCTTTTCTCATATCCGTTCCTCACCCTTCTGCCATCATATTTCCGGTGAGCAGGCCTTCCCTTCTGATTTCCGTCTTTTCAGGGCGCCTCTCATCTTAAAATAAGGTATATTGGTCATCATTTCTGATGATGCTAAAAAACCTGCTTCGCTCCCCGGTACGTCACAGTATTCTGTGTTCCCGGGGTCCTGGCCTACCCAATGCGCAGGCGTTTCGGAAACATCCGGCCTGCCTTCTAATGCCGTTTTTCTTTTTATTTCAGGAACGCGCCTCCCAGTCCGGACATCTCCGGTAAAACCCCGGCATGCCGCCGGAATTTATCTGAACTGCGGTTCTTATGAACACAAAACCATCTGCCTCAGGGCTTTTACCTGTATCCGGCTGTTTCATAAACGATCCTGCCGGACTGCCCCCGCCTCAGCACGTTTCTTGCAGCATTGACCTTTTCTTCTGCCTGATATCCGCAGGCGCTGCAGAAAAATCCTCCGTCCGTTTTTTGACCAATCGCTCCGCAGCAGCTGCATTCCCGGCTGATGTCCTTTCCAATGACCTCTGCAAACTCCACGGACTGTTCCCTGCATTTCTGCTTCAGCCGCTCCCGGACATAGCCTCTCTGCCACAAGGTAATGCCGTTATTGATTTTTTTATTGATCCCGCCCGGCTGTCCGTGGGGCAGCCTCACAAGATATACGATCCTCGGCTTTTCGGTACGAAAGAACCTGTTTAACTCCTGATTAATATAGCCGTGCAGGCGCTCTTCACAGCGCCTTTTTTGCAATTCATATTTTTTCCTTCCGGGATTGGCCTCCCGGTTCCGATGATAACTGATCTGCCTCTCCCGGATCCACTCGGCATATTCTGTCTGAAAAATCCCGAACTCTTCCCCGTACCGATGCCCCGCATCGGTGGTCAGCATGGTGAACACGCCCATCGACAAGCCGATCTCATTGACATAATCCCTGTGACTGTGCACGGATACGCTGACCGGCACGTCGATCTCCACTGAAGCTTCCTCCGGCTTCGGCCTGACGAAAAGCTGGCTGTCATATTGATTGCTGTCTGTCAAAGCCACAAAAATACGCTTTCTGTTCTCTTTTGTAGAAAGATAAATTCCAGAATGCGTTCCGCAGGTCCCATAACGGTAGGCCCGTTCTGAAACGGCAAATCCGTTTGCGGATGTAACGTCAGGACGGACATGATGCTTCCGCACCTGTCTGCAAAGATATCGGTCCAGCCGGCCCGCCTCTACCTTTTCTGCCAATTCCGCATAACGCTTCCGGATTTTTTCCGGAAGCTCCGGATCCCTCTGATTCAGCACCGCCTCAAAGGCGTTTCCGGTCTTCAGCAGAAAACGAAGATAATGCTTTTCCTCTGCCGTAAAATTTTCGTTTTTTCCCACCAGCTCCAGGACCTTCGCCTTCGTCCTGCTCCATCGGCCCCTGATATCTCCAAGCGCCTCAAATAGTGCAAGGTAAAAATACACCGACGGAAGACCCAGTTCGGAACGCAGTCCGCTTTTCGTCATTTCATTCTGAACAGTGTAGCCGGGACTGATCTTCCCCAGACCCCCAATCCCTCCGTAACGGGCATACACGCAGCTTTTCACCTTACGGTAATCTTCCAGAATCTCCAGCAGTTTTTTCATGTCTTCTGCCGGAACAGGAAGCTTGCTGTACTGATGAACGGTCTTATAAATCCTTTCCGTCGGCATGCTCCATCTCTTTTCTGTCATTCCACGGACAAACAAATGCTTCGCAGATTATCCCAATCTGTGAAAAATTCTCAAGGTTTTTTACAACAAGATCTATAAAATATTACGGCGGAAAACGATAAAACATAAGAAAGACGAAAGTCGGAACGGCCAATAAGTTCTGCCCCCTTCTTTTCAAACCAATTATACTTTCAGAAACAGGATTTGTCAATCAACGCAGTACTGGTGGATTTTGCATAAAATCCGTATAATTATTTAATAGATCCATGAAAGGATAGGCGTCCCATGGTTATTATGGGTCAAAAAAAGGGTCAGGAGGAAACAAAAGATGCCAAGACGCGGAGAAAACATACGGAAAAGAAAAGACGGGCGCTGGGAAGGCAGATATTATGTACAGGAACCGGAAACCGGCAGGATCATTCAGCGTTCTGTATATGCGAAAAGCTATGGAGAGGTCAAAAAAAAACTGACGGCCGCAAAGCTTCATAAAACGAAAAACACGAAAAAAAGGCTGGAGGGTACAGAAATTGATTTTGGAAGGGCGGCAGAAGAATGGCTTGCACATATACGCAGCAAAAAAAAGCACGCCACCTATACAAAATACCGTATGATCTATGCCAAGCATCTCTGTGAAAAACTGGGATCCCTTTCTTTTTCAGAACTGAACAGCGATATTTTGACAGGGATTTTTCAAAATGAAGAAACGGAACCGTTCTCGGAAAGCCTTCAGAAAAGTATTTCCTGCGTAATCAATCAGATTTTTTCTTATGCCATTTCACATTATCAGATCCATCTGCCCCATTATGCCTGTCCCAAATATAAAATAAGAACGAAACCGACGGAGGTTTTAAGCCGGTCGGAACAAATCCGGCTTTTGCAGCATTTATATGGCGGCATGGATATCAGCAAACTGGGGATCGTCATCTGTATCTCCACAGGGCTGCGCCTTGGAGAACTCTGTGCCCTGAAATGGAGGGACATTGACTTTGAGGAAAATCTGCTTCATGTAAACGCGACCGTACAGCGTATTGCCGTAGACGGATACAAAGGAAAGACTACGCTTCTGGAGGGAGAGCCCAAAAGCCTTTTTTCCCGGAGGGAAATCCCTCTTTCCGACGAACTGACCAGGCTTCTGCTCCTCTATCGCAACAATCCGGGAGACTATGTGATCAACGGGAGAAAGCCCATGGAGCCCAGGACCTATCAGAACCGGTTTCAAAAATATCTTCAGTCTGCAGGAGTTAAAAAGAAAAATTTTCATATCCTCCGTCATACCTTTGCCACCAATTGTATTGAAAACGGAATTGACATTAAGAGCCTCAGCGAAATTCTGGGGCATTCCGACGTGAAGATTACATTAAACCGATACGTTCATCCGACGACGGACAGAAAACGTCAGCATATGAATTCATTATCCGCCATTTATGGTCAGCTTATGGGTCAAACATAATTCCAATCGCTGTGCCTGCCGGTAAAATTGAGAATTTTTCACAGATTGGGATAATCTGCGAAAAAACGGTGCCCTGACTTATTTTTCCTTCAGGACACCGTTTTTAACTATGCTTTTACTTTTCAGGCCTTTCATATCCGTTCCCGGTAATATCATAAAACAGCAGTTCCATCAAATGCTCCTGATAGCCTGCTTTTTTCTCCCTCCTGACTGCCTTGGCAAGATCCTTCAATTCCTTATTTTCAATTTTTTCCAGCTTCTTCAGGCGCACTTCCGGCAAGGCTTCATGGGAGAGGGAACGATAATAATCTTCCTCCGTCATTCTCCACGGAAAAATCTGACCGGGAGCCCTTGCTGCAATCCGGTCGGCGATCTCAATCCCCTCCGGATCAATGTCGCCGCAATAATGCAGCCGGCAGCCGGATTTTACCAGCAGGTCGATGAGGATCAAGGACGCCGTCTTCAGCCGGCCGGAGGTACAGACAAGCGCATGCTCCCTGGAGTCCTCCCGTCCGGCAAGCCGCTCACAAAGCTGGGAAAACACCATTTGGTTTTCCAGGATGAAGACTCTCCCGTCACAGCTTTCCGCCTTCACGATCCGATTTAAATTGGAGAGAGTCAGAACATATTTTTCTCCCGTTTTAATAAAATGCCGGTATGCCTCATGCTCTCCCTCTTCCGTATAAAAATGAATTCCGAAGCAGACGGTAAAGCTGGAAATGTCATCCGGCCTGATCCCGGCCTGATAATAGAGAGTCAGGACTTCTTCCTGGGTTCTTGGCTCCTCCGTTTCCAAAAGAAAGCTAAGCGCCGAAAGAAGCAGGCGTCCCGCCGTCTGCTGTCTGTCAAAATAATGCGGATTCTTGGTGATCCCGGCGCCCAGCATGGCCAGGCGGATCCCGCCCTGTTCTTTTTTCTCAGGCAGAAGCTCCGCTGCCCGGCACACGAAAAGAACCGTTTCCCGGATTTGCACCGGCGATTTCTCCCATTCCTTCCGGATAAGCTGCCAGCCGTATTTTTTCTGTGCCGCAGCCGCCTTCACCCAGCGGACCGCTTCTGCCGCAGATCCAAACTCCGTTTCTGCTCTGTCGGCCAGCTCTGTCCAAAACTGCTCTTTTTCCTTTCTGACTTCCTCCCGCCTCTGGCTGTCCGTCACCAGATTTCCTCCGTAGTAGGAAAAAAGAAGCTCCGTAAGCTCCACGCCCCGGTATTTCGTTTCCTCAAGGGCCGTCTGCAGCCTGGAGACAGAAAGCTTCCGGTCTCCAGGGGAAATGGTTTCTCCCAGAACCCTTCCGAGAGCCAGATACTCCTCCTCTGACAAGCCCTCCAGAGAAAGCTTCCCGCCAAGCTTTCCGTATTTCCGGTATTTTCTCCTCATCTCCTCAAACAGACGGTCATAGGCGGCGTTTTTCTTAAAAAATGAAACACATTCCTCCAGGTTCTGATCCTTCCCCATGTTCGGTTCACTGCTCCTCGATGATTTTCTGTTTTCCGTTCCACAGGTAATAGATCACGGTCACCACCTGGGAATTGGCCGGCCTGAGAAGCTCGGCAATGCGCAGGGCGGGAATGGACGGATAACAGCCCCAGAGTACCTGGGAATTCATAATATAATCAAAATCAAATTTCCGCACCAGCTCAAACATGCTGCTGATATTTTTGTCGTCCACCCCGGCAAAAGCCTCGTCCAGTGCGATCATCCTCGGAAGATCGTCCCGCTCCGCCTGTTTGTACCGGGCGTTTACCGCCGCAAACAGGGGTACGTACATGGCCATGGCCTTCTCTCCTCCGCTGAAACGGTTAAAGGCCGCATTGGTCAGCTCCCGCCTGTTTTCCCCGCTCCGGTAATAATACATCCGAAACTCAAACCATTTCCGGTAATCCAGCGCCTCCCGCACAAGGTCCACATAGCTCACCAGGTCGCCGTTTTCCTCCGCCGTCTGCTTTGCCATATAAATCTTATTCCGAAAATGGACGGAGATCTTTTCAATATCCTCCGCCGTCAAAAGCTCCTTGTCTCTGTTCAGCAGCTTTTCCAGCTCGGCCGTATTTAATTCTCCCTCCCCCTCCGCATTCTTCGCCCTCCACTCCAGAGAAAAGCTCAGGGACATGGAGGTATCCAGCTTCCGCATCAGCGCGGACATGTCCTGGATCCACCGCCTGCTCTCCGCAATGCGTGCGTTCAGCTTTCTGCTCAGGGTATCAGAGAGAATGTTTTCAAACAGCTCCCGGTCCTTCTGACGGATCAAAAGCTCCGTCTCTTCAATCTTCTCCCGGATCAGCTTATAAAATTCCTCAAAATACACCGGCTTTCCCTGCACGTAAGAGAGGATCCGGTGGCGTTTGCGCAGCACCGACGCCTCGCCGGCGTCCTCGCCAAAGCACTCCTCCATAAAGGTCCCATAGGCCGCCAGACTTCCGTTGTGTCCATGGAAGATCCGGTCCATATTAGAGACCACATCCGTCACGGACCGGTTCTTCTCCGCCTCGCCAAGGAGCCCTCCCGCCTGCCCGGCCGCCTCCGGAAGGCTCCGACCCTCCTCCGAAAACACCAGCCCCAGCCTTAACTCTTCTTCAAAATACCGGCCAAGCCGCTTTTCCCGGCAAACCCTTTCCTGTACAAGAAGCTCTCCGGCCCTGATCGCCGGCTCCAGCCGCCGGATATCATTTTCCCAGACTGCCTGACGCTTCCCCAGCTCCTTTTCTTCCTCGCTTCTCTTAAGAAGCTCTTCCCTGATCTCATGCAGCCGCCTGGCTTTTTCCTGATTTTCCGGAGCGTTCAGAAATTCCTCCAGACGATCCGCCTGTATGCCCAGCTCCTTTTTCTCCCGTTCCGCCCTTTTCTTCTGAAGGTCTTCCCGGTCGACGGCTTCCTCCTCTTTCTCTAAAAGCTGATTTTGATTCTCCTGTTTCTGTCTCCCCATGGCAGCATACATCACCGCCGCCTGCAGTTCCTCCATCAGTTCTTTGTAATCCTCAAGCGCATCCAAAAACGCTTCATAAGCCGGAACCGTTCTCTCACAGGGAAGCTCCCTGCAGCCTGCGATCACCCTCTGTTCCCGCCGCCTTTTTTCTTCCCCGCAGGCCTCCTGTTCTGTCTCCTTCTTCCGGCGGGCCGCCTCGGCCGCCTCCAGATTTTTGGAGCAGCTTCTCTTTAAGTCGATGGCCTGATCCAAATCGTCAAATGCGGGAAGCCCGTCATACTCCTTCTGCAAAAGAAGGATCCGATCCGTCAGAAGGGCGGTTTCCAGCTTCAAATCCTCTGATTCTGAAACAAGCGCTTCCAGCTCCTTTTCTTTTTCCCGGATAAGCTCCTGCTTTTTCTCCTGCCTGACCGCCTCCCCGATGTAGCAGGCCTCCCTCTCCGGTTTGCTGCGCCCCTCCAGCGCACCGTGTTTAAAATACCCGTCCGGGCGGAGCACAATCCTGGCGTCCGCCTCCGTCCCGATGTTAGACAGGATCCGCTCCGTCATCTCCCGCAGGCCAGGGTCATCCGTCACTGCCCGGACAATCCGGCAGACGCCGTTTCCGGGCTCCTCCACCCGAATGAGCTTATCCGCCCACTCTCCTAAAAGCCGGACCGCCTTCTCATAATCCCTCTCCGAAACGATCAGGGCATCCAGAAAGCCGGCGTCCTCCACCTGACATTCAAACAGCGCCCTTTCTTCCGGGGAAATCCCCTCCGAAAAATCCACCGCCTCGTAAAAAGCCAGAAATGAAATTCCGTTTTCTTTCAGGCACTCTCTGGCTTTCCCGGTGATTTCCCTGCGAAAAGGCGTCACCTCCGGCGTCTTCTTAAGCTCCTTAAGCTCCTCCTTGCAGCTCTGAAGCCGGATCTCCTTTTTGTCCCTTTCCAGCCGGATATCGGAGCGGGCATTTTCCAGCGTTCTTTTTTTCCGGTCCAGCGTGCCTCCCGTCAGTCTCCGAACCGGTCCAAAATCCGTTCGTTCCAGATACCGGCCAATCAGGACAGCGATCTGCTCCAGCTCTTCTTTTTCCAGATAATACTCTTTGTTTTTCTGTTCCAATTCATAGTAGGCTTCAATCAGGCGGTCCCTCTCCCGGTCCTCCATATGCTCTGCGTCGTAAAGCTCTGTCTCTGCCTTTGCCCTTTCTTCCGTCAGGAGCTCCAGCTCTTCGGATACCTGATCCCATTTTTTTCGGATTTCCTCCAGGCCCTTAAGCTCCGCAAGCGCAGAGGATGCCTTCCGATATAAGGACTCTGCTTCCTTCTTTAATTCCCGCAGTCTCTCACTGTCTGCCATGGTTTTCAGACAGCTAACCGCCTCGTCATGGCCGGAAAACCCGGCATCCTCCTTAAGCTCCTCCATGTCACGGACCAGACGGCCGATCTGTGCCTCATAGCCGTCGATCTCCTTTTGAATCTCTCTCAGCCTCCCGTCATATCTCCGCATGGCTTCCCGATGTCCTTCAATCCGTTTCTCATAACCGGCAATCTCCTTCTCCGCCTCATGGATCCGCTTTTTACACTGTCTGAGCTTTTCGTCCGCCTCCTCCAGGCCGGTGATCCCAATGGCTTCCTGCTCTCCCTCCAAAAGCTTCCGCTCCTGGGAAAGCTCCCTGCCCCTCTTTTCTGCCTGCAAAAGAGAGTCTCCGGCCCTCTTCAGTTCTTCATGGGCCTGCGAAAGCTCCTCCTTCGCTTCGTCGGCCTGCCTCTTCTCTTCCAGATAGGCGGCAGCCTTCTGAGCAAGCATATACCGGTTATACCTTGTATATTCGTTTCGGATGATCTGCAGATCCTTACAGGACCGCTTCAGGCCGTCCAGCCTGTCCTGAATGTCGTCCATCTTTTCCATGGCATCCACCATGGCCCTTAAATCCTCGTCCGACAAGGTCTGCAGGGAGTCATTCAGGATCTCGTAGACCTTTGTGGGCTTAAATTCCTTAGAAAGCTTCGGCGCCCGCACCTTGATCAAAAGCCGGATAAACTGCTCGTAAAGCTCCATCCTCGGAAAGCCGAAAATATATTTGTTGACCAGAGCCATATATTCCTTCTGGGCCTCTGTAAAGGGATTTTCATCTCCCAGAAGCTTTTTCAGCTCCTGCCTGGTGCAGGCGAGCTTCAACCCTCCCGCCTCTCTGTAAAGCTGAAAATCATAGCCGATCCTTCTTCCGTCCAGCAGCACAAAGCCCCAAAATCCCATGGGCTTTCCCTTTTTTGCCTGCTGGCCGATCCCTATGGTCCGGTACCGCTTCCCCTTTTGGAATTCCAGAAACAAATATCCGGTGGCTTCCTCCTTCTCCCCGTCTCCCAGGAAATAATATTCCATCCGCCTGTCGCTGGAGCCGAAGGGATCCAGCCGGCTGGGCGTCCGGTCCCCGTCCAGAATAAAAGGAATAAAGCTCTGGGTCGTGATCGACTTCCCGGATCCGTTCTGCCCCCTGAGCAGAAGCTTTCCGTCCGCAAAGGAAAAAGTTTCCTCGTCGTACAGCCAGAAATTCACAAATCCCATGCGGTTCATATGCCAGCGATCACCCATTTTTCCTCTCCCTTTCCTGAAAATCCGCCGGATAAACTCCGACGCTCTTGCCCGCCGCCGGACACAGGAGGAGCTTTCCCTCCCATTCCTCCAGCATCATCCAGCCCTCCATATAGGAGACCACCGCCTGAAACAGCTTTCCTTCGTCCATTTCCCGGTACTCCTTGCTCCAGGCACCGGAACAATGCTCCCTGCAGGCAGAAAGCGCCTCCCGAAATTCCTCCCTTTCGAGCTCAATCCGTTCATCCGGCCGTCTTTTCCAGATTCCTTTTTCCACCCGTTCCCGGATCTCCCCGCAAAAAAGCAAGACCAGCTCCGGCAGCATGGCCTCTCTTGGATGCTGTTCCCCAAAACAGCTTTCTTCCTCCATAACAAAAAAGGCGGCATTTTTGTGAATGTGAAGCTGGCCGCCCAGATATTCGTTCATATTTTTCTGGATCCACTGCCTTTGATTTTTCAGATACACGCCGTCCGGATCATCCGCCTGATCCCAGTACACGGCCGGCGCCGCTGCCAGCTGCCGGTACACCCGGTTGATCCGATAATGTCCCCGGTCGGTTCCGTCCCCCTCCGCCGGCCCGCTCTCAAAATCCCTCCAGGAACGGAATTCAGAAACCCCGTAGGAAAAATTCACGGCCATATATCTGGAAAGCCCCGTATTTTCATACAGGACCTCCTGCTCCATGCTGCTTCCCAGCCCCTCGCTCTTTCCCTCGTAGACTTCGATCAGTCCCGTTTCCTCGCAAAACCGGAGAACCCGCACCAGGGATTTCCGGTGGGTAAACATGGTCCAGTCCACCGGGATCACTTCCTTTAGCTGAAGCTCCAGCATATCCACCAATTCCGAAAGAAGAAATTGCTCCTGATCCTCCTTATCCTCCAGAAAAATAAGGACCGCACAGAACATGCAGTAATCCCGTACCTCCAAAAAATCCGTGATTCCCATATAGCTCTTTGCATGGGCCGGGATCTTTTCCAGCTTCAGGATCCGCTCGTTGTTGATCAGAGTCCATCCAAGCTGCTCCCTGAAAAATCTCTGACATCCGGACAGTTCCCTCCGCACCCTTGCATAAAGCTCCCGATCCTTCTTTTTATCAATCCAGCATTTTTCAATCAAGGCCCTGACTGCTTCCATCCTGCTCTCCCTCAAATTCCAGAATATAAGCGGGGATCACCAAATCCCCATCCTCACAATGCAGCGTATGAGTTCCTTCCTCTCGAAGCAGCCGGAAGGCCTGTCCGTACTCCGTCCGCCCGCTCCGGGAGGAGGTCAGATTGGCCTGTGCGATCCAGCGCAGGAGCGTCTCCCTCGTGGCAGACGAAATGCAGTCCGTGATCCTGCTGAGTGCAAGCCGGTGATTTTCCACGTATTTCATCACCAGCCTTTGATCCTCCTCCAGCCCCTTCAAATACTGATTCCTCTGAGCCGCCTTTTCTAAAGCCTTGCTTCCAAAGCCGGATTTGTGAATCCTGGGCCGGTAAGTCCTGACATGGGGCTTCAGCTCATATTCTGACGGCGTCTCCTCAAACACACTGCTGTTTACCGCATCGCTGGTGCGCCCCTGATTTATCTTCAAATGCCTCACATGCCGGATCCCGAACACATGAGCAGAGATCTTATGGGCCTCCTCCATGGTCTCACACTGCCCAAACAGCTCCATAAATTTTCTATAATCATCCTTCCGGCTGATCCCCCAATTTTGAAGCTGCGCGATCAGGGCTGCATTCTGAATAATCTTGCGGATAATTTCGTCCGTGATGTCCAGCACCTTCCGGCTCTCACTGGGATGCTTTTCCGTAGACAAAAACCAGTCCGACACGCTTTCCCACCTGCCATAAATTCTTTCCCGCAGGCTGTTCTCCCGCAGGCTCCGGATCCTGGCATCAGGATGCGGAATGGACAGCTCGCTCTCGATCACCTTTTCCAGCACCTCTTTCACCAGCTCCCCGCTCAGGCTTCGAAGGGCGCGTTCGATCCGCAGGGACCGGCCCTGAAGCTGCTTTATGAATTCCTGCAAATAGGAAATAAATCGATCCTTATGGATCACAAATTCTACGGATTTCAGAACCTTCTCCGATTTCCCCGAATAAAATTCCCGCAGATAATCCTGATAATTCCTGTTTAACCGCTTAAAATCCTCCTGAAAATTATTCCACCACTCGTTAATCTCCTTTAGGCTTCTGTCCTTTACCTGCTCCATCTCCCGCAGGGCATCCTCAATCCTTACAAAATAGTTCATGGACAGATTTCCGCTTTCCATAAACAGGTTTTCCAGCTTCACGCTCATCCGCTCGACTTCTACTGCCGCCTCCGACATCGTATAGCGAAACTGCTTATTCTTGTACTCGGCAATGGTATAGACCCGTTTCGGATCCTGGATCGGCGTGAGATTTTTCCATCCCACGAGAGACTCCAGATCAGATTTTAACTGCTCCATGGAATAATCAGCAAACTCCGGATATTCCTTTACAGCCTCCCACACGTCCTCTTTGTATAGCTGGAAATGCATCTTTTCATACTCCATAAAAAAAATCCGCATAATACGCCTGTATTGCGGAGCATTTCCAACGGACAGATATATCGTTTCCCGAACCGGTTCCAGATAGTTCACTTACAATCCTCCAGATGAAGCCTGTTTTTTCCTGTGTTCTTTCTCTATCATCATACACGGTTTCAAAGGATCTGGCAACCACCTGTTTCAGGTAAAATACAATAAATGGCACAGCAATATGTCAAGTCCACGTCATGAACATTGTATAAATATCTTTCCAAAAATACTTGCGTGCGCACGCATATTGATTTATAATGTTTTTGATTGGAGGTTAACATTTATGAAGCTATTAAAATGGCTTTCGGTAACAGACCGGTTTTACAAAATCTATTTAGACAAACAGCTTGCGCCCTTTGGGATTAACAGCAGTCAATATATGTTCTTAATCAAGATCTGTCGATCGCCCGGAATTTTGCAGGATTCCTTGATAGATATGTTTTATGTCCATCCCAGCAATATCGTGCGGACGATAGCCGCATTAGAAAAGCAGGGGATGCTCACACGCTCCCCGAATGACAAGGATAAGAGGACATGCAAACTATATCCCACGGACCGCGCATTGTCTGTGATCAGCGAGGTACAGGCAGTCTGTGAAAAGACGGAAGCTCTTTTGCTTCAAGATATCACCGAAAGCGATCAGGAACTTTTTATGAACCTGCTGATGCAGGCAGGCAGAAATATTACTTCAGAACTTCATATAGAGAGAAAGGGGGAGGAATTCAATGACTGAAAATCCCTTGGGTTACGAAAAAATTTCAAAACTGCTGAAGGGATTTGCCATTCCCGGTATTGTAGCGGCGCTGGTCGGTTCTCTCTACAACATCGTGGATCAAATATTCATTGGGCAGGGCGTAGGATACCTGGGTAATGCCGCAACCAATGTTGCCTACCCATTTTCCACTATTTGCCTTGCAATTTCTTTATTGGTCGGAATCGGAAGCGCCTCCCGTGTTTCGCTGTATCTCGGAAACAAACAGCCGGAAGCAGCGGCCAACGCAGCAGGAAACGGTATCGTGCTGATGATTATTTTGGGACTTGCTTATTTGGTGACAGGCGAAATTCTTTTGAACCAGCTTTTGAAATTGTTCGGAGCAACTACCGAGGTGTTCCCTTATGCCCAACAGTATGCCGGCATCACCTTAGTCGGAATGCCATTTCTCATTGTAACAAATGACATGAGTAATTTGATACGGGCGGATGGAAGCCCCAGATATTCCATGACCTGTATGGTTGCGGGAGCCATTGTCAACACGATTCTCGACCCGATTTTCATTTTTGCCTTTCAATGGGGCATTTTCGGGGCGGCTTTAGCAACAGTTCTGGGGCAAATTTTTTCTTTTGTCCTCGCAATTCGTTACTTATGGCATTTCAAGACCATCCGCTTTGCAAAAAGTAATTTTAAGCTGAGCTTCAGGGAGAGTTTGAAAACCTGTGGAATGGGAATTAGCAGCAGCTCAAACCAAATTGCAATTACCTTTGTTCAAATCGTTTTATATAACTCACTGACTCATTATGGAGCACAAACAAACTATGGTACGGATATTCCTTTGGCGGCTTGCGGAATCGTTATGAAAACGAATGCGATTATTCTTGCAATCGTCGTTGGAATCTCTCAAGGAGCCCAGCCGATCATAGGCTTTAACTATGGGGCGAAACAATACGCTCGTGTACGGGAAGCGTACCAGCTTGCAGTGAAATGGAATCTGGTTGTTTCCACAATCGGTTTTTGCCTGTTTCAATGCTTCCCCCAATTTATCATTTCTCTGTTTGGAGATGGAGATCAACTGTATTTTGAGTTTGCAGTTCTGTTTATGCGCACATATCTTTTTATGGTGCTGGTAAACGGGGTGCAGCTGCTTTCTTCCAGCTTTTTTACTGCCATAGGAAAGGCAATGAAAGGGGCTTTATTGGCATTGACCAGGCAAGTGGTTTTTCTGATTCCACTTATCTTAGTGCTTCCGCTCCGTTTTGGAATTATGGGCGTATTGCTTGCCGGGCCTGTCGCTGATTTTTCGGCATTTCTGCTGTCTGTCATGCTGGTGAGAATTGAATTAAGGAAACAAAAAAATGCCGCACAAATCAATCCCTGCAAGGTGTCATGACGTTTAATGAAGA
>CATJIW010000128.1 GCA_949740745.1 uncultured Lachnospiraceae bacterium
AAAAATAAAAACGTTTTTATTTTTACGATTATACTATGGGAAGGAGATTTTTACAATGGCAAAACCGAAAATTCTTGTGGTGGGCAGCTTCGTCATGGACCAGATCGCAACGACGGAGGTGTTCCCCAGAGAGGGACAGACGGTCCTGGGGGGGACCTTCACCAAGGCGCACGGCGGCAAGGGAGCCAATCAGGCCGTACAGATGGCCCGCCTCGGTGCGGACGTCACCATGGTGGGAAAGCTGGGCCATGACGGCAACGGCGAGGATATGATCAGGACCTGCAGGGAAGCGGGGATCAATACCGATTACGTGCTGTACGACGACGAGCTTCCCTCCGGCTGCAGCGTCATCATCCTGGAGGAGGCACCCGGCAGACAGACCGTGAACCGGATCATCGTGCTGTCCGGCTCCAATATGAGCATCACTCCCGACGATATCGCATTTTTGAAAGAAAAGGTGGCAGAGTTCGACCTGGTAGTACTCCAGCTTGAGATCCCCATGGAGATCAACGAGCTGGTGGCCGCCTACGCTTACGAGAAGGGCGTGCCGGTCATGCTGAATTCCGCCCCCAGCGCCCCCTTGTCGGACGAGCTGCTCTCTCACCTGACCTACATTTCCCCCAACGAGCACGAAGCCTTTGACATGATCGGCATCCGGATCAGCCACGAGGGCCGGGATGTAAACATGGAGGAGGCGAAGGCCGCCTCCGCCGCCCTGAAGGCAAAGGGCGTAAAGAACGTACTTATTACCCTGGGCGAGTCCGGCGCAGTCCTGGACACGGAAAAGGACGGCTTCTTCTACAGCCCCTGCGTGGACGGCATCATGGCCGTGGACCCGACGGCCGCCGGCGATTCCTTCGTGGGAGCCCTGTCCGTGGGCCTTTGCTGCGGCTGGGGTTATGAAGAGACGCTCCGTTTCGCCAACCATACCGCAGGCCTTACCGTATCGGCCATGGGCGCCATGCCTTCCCTGCCGACCCTGGAAAAGGTGGAAGCGTTCCTTACGGAAAAGACCGGAAACGCCCCCGACACCTCTGTTCTCAGATAAAGCGCCCGACCCCATCGGGGCCGCCGCCCTGCAGGCTTTCCTGCCTGGCAGAACCGTCGTTAATACGGCATTTATTTTTAGGAAGGAGTTCCTCTATGGAAGCAAAATGCAAGGAAGCTTATGACTTTTTTCTGGACACTGTAAAAACGGATCTCGGCGAATTCATTGACCGGATGGATTATTCCGAGATCGAGGACGCCGCAGATCTGATCCTGGAGGCCCAGGGCCGGGGAGGCCGGGTTCACATTTCCGGCATCGGCAAGCCCGGACATATCTCCGGCTACATTGCGTCGCTGATGTCCTCCACTGGAAACCCCGCCTATTTCCTCCACGGCACGGAAGCCGTCCACGGCTCCTGCGGACAGCTAATTCCCGGCGACGTGGTGATCTTCATCTCCAACAGCGGAGAGACGGCAGAGATGCGCTCCACCGTGCTGGCCGTCAAGAATAACGGCTGCAGCGTCATCGGCGTCAGCGGGAATTCCGATTCCTGGCTGGCAAAGGAAAGCGCCGTCCATATTTTTGCCGGAGTGAAAAAGGAAGGCGGCCCCATGGGACGGGCGCCCCGCATGTCCATTCTGGCCGAGACCCTGGTGCTGCAGGCCCTCAGCGTGGCTCTGCAGGCCCACAAGGACGTTTCTCCGCAGCAGTATGTAAAATGGCATCCCGGCGGAGCCCTCGGAAAGCTCCGCGACAACGAAAAATAACAAAGCTCCGGAGGCATCCGGAAGAAAAAGGAGGTTTTTTCATGCTTACGACAAAATGTATCCACCCCGGCATTATGGAGGCCCTGTCCTTATGCGGCCACGGCAGCAAGGTTTTGATCGCCGACGGCAACTATCCTCTGGCGGAAAAAAGCGGTGATGCCAAAAAGGTATATCTGGGCCTGACGCCCGGACTTCCCACCGTCACCGAGGTGCTGAAGGCTATCCATTCCGTCGTGGAAATTGAAAAGGCCGAGGTCATGGTTCCCGGCGACGGCACCACTCCCGATATCTTCTCCGAATTTGAAGAAGAACTGGGGCTGAAGCTTTCCGGAATCGGACGTTTTGAGTACTATGACCTGTGCTGCCAGCCGGACGTGGTTCTCGCCGTTTCTACCGGAGAGAAACGGGTATTTGCAAATATCCTGCTGACCATCGGCTGCGCATAAGGCCGAAAGGCTTTTGCCGTCCGAAGGACGCCGCCGAAAGCAGACGGCGGAAAGACCTGAGACCTGCCTCTCAGACCTTTCCGCCGTTTTTTATATTCAAAAATCCCTTTCCTCCTCTTGACATTTGCGAATAGATGCGGTAATATCTACATATACTATATGTAGTTTTTAAAACTACATGATGCGTCAGGAGGTATCGATATGAAGAATTTAAAACCAAAAGATCCGGGAAGCGCCATTACTCATCTGATCGGCTGGCTGATGGCCGTGTTTGCGGCCACCCCGCTTCTGATCCGTGCCGCAAAGGCGCCGGACAGGATCCACGTCGTCTGTCTGACCGTTTTCATCCTCAGCATGATCTTTCTGTACGGAGCCAGTACCGTCTACCATACGCTGGATATCTCTCCCAGGATCAATAAGGTCCTGAAAAAAATCGACCATATGATGATTTTTATCCTGATCGCCGGAACCTATACGCCGGTCTGCGTCATCGTAATCGGCGGGCAGCAGGGATTTTTCCTTTTAAGCCTCGTCTGGACCATCGCCCTCTGCGGCATTCTCATCAAGGCGTTCTGGATCAACTGCCCCAAGTGGTTTTCTTCCATGCTCTATATCGGCATGGGCTGGGTCTGCGTCCTCTCCTTTACCCAGATCCTCAACAGCCTGCCGCCTGCTGCCTTTGGCTGGCTCCTCGCCGGCGGCATCATTTATACCATCGGCGGCATCATTTATGCCCTGAAGCTTCCCATTTTTAATTCCAGGCATAAAAATTTCGGTTCTCACGAAATCTTCCACCTGTTCGTCATGGCCGGAAGCTTCTGCCATTTCATTCTGATGTACGGTTTCGTCGCTTCCATGCCTCTGTAAGCCGCCGATCAGCGCCAGCTTGTCCTCTCTGGACATCCGTTTGATGGCGGCCTCTCGTTTCATGGCCTCCGATCTGGTCGGGAAGCTTTCCCACCAGACC
>CATJIW010000129.1 GCA_949740745.1 uncultured Lachnospiraceae bacterium
CGGATACACCACCAGGCCGTCCACCACGTTCAGATACAAATCCAGAATCCCGTCCACCGCCAGAAAGCCTTCCGGAATGCTGAGGCGCTTGTTGGCCGAATCGTCCAGCGTCCGCTCGAACCACTGGGTCGAGGCCACCAGCATGGGATTCATGGCGTCGGCCATCACATAATCCGCCAGGGACGCCATCCGCTCGCTGCGCATGGGATTCCGCTTGTAGGCCATGGCCGAGGAACCGATCTGGCTCTTCTCAAAAGGCTCCTCCACCTCCTTCAAATGCTGCAGGAGCCGGATGTCGTTGGAAAACTTGTGGGCGCTCTGGGCGATCCCGGCCAAAACGTTCAGGACCCGGCTGTCCACCTTTCTGGAATAGGTCTGGCCGGACACGGCATAACAGCCGTCAAAACCCATTTTCTCCGCAATCTTTTTATCCACCGCTTTGACCTTCTCATGATCCCCGTCAAAAAGCTCCAGAAAACTGGCCTGGGTCCCGGTGGTTCCCTTGGAGCCCAGAAGCTTCATGGTCCCAAGCACGTGCTCCAGATCCTCCAGATCCAGAACCAGATCCTGCAGCCACAGGGCTGCCCGCTTCCCCACCGTCGTCGGCTGGGCCGGCTGGAAATGGGTGAAGGCCAGGGTGGGCTGGGCCTTATATTTCCCGGCAAAATCCGCCAGCCCGTCAATCACGTTGACCAGCTTTTTTTTCACCAGGCGGAGTGCCTCCGTCATAAGGATAATGTCGGTGTTGTCCCCCACGTAGCAGGAGGTCGCCCCCAGATGGATGATCCCCTTCGCCCTGGGGCACTGGACCCCGTAGGCGTACACATGGGACATGACGTCATGGCGCACCTCTTTTTCCCTCTGCTTCGCCACCTCATAATTGATATCGTCCTGATGGGCCTTAAGCTCTTCGATCTGTTCTTCCGTGACGGGCAGGCCAAGCTCGCGCTCTGCCTCCGCAAGGGCAATCCACAATCTTCTCCAGGTACGGAACTTCTTGTCCGGCGAAAAAATGTACTGCATCTCCCTGCTTGCATAACGCTCCGACAACGGACTCTGATATCGGTCGTACATCCTCATTCTCCCTTCTCCCACAAGTCTTTTCACAGGCATTTGCGAAATACGAATTTATCGGGATACTCTGGCAGCATGTCCGTTCAAAGTCTGCTGCGCCGCATAGGCCTTTTCCCGGAAATTCTGCCAGATTATTCACCGGGTCCTGATATTTCGCATCTAGCCTTATTCGATCTTTTTATATACTCTCTGCAAACGCCCTCCGGCCGCCCCTGCGGCCGGCCGACAAAAAATTCATTGAAACACGTGTAATTATAATATAACGCTATTAATAACGCAACCGCAAAATGAGCCAAAACGCAAAAAGAATCCTGCGCACAGGATTCTTTTCCGGTTCTTCCGTTATTCCGCCGCGTCATCAAGGCCCCGGCTCAGGTCGTTTCCCATATCGTCCACGGCCTTGCTGACATCGTCGCCTACGTCGTCCAGGACGCCGCCGGTTCCGCTGGTTCCGGTTTCGTTGGTCCCGGTTCCGGCCGTGGCCCCGGTGCTGTCGTCGCTCCCGTTTGTCTCGGCACCGGTCTGGCCGTTGTTTTTATCGGTCGTGCCGTTATTTCCGCCGGTTGCCGATTCATGGGTCTCCGCCCCGTTGCTGGTTCCCTTGTCGTCCTTTTTCCCGTTCCCGCAGCCCGCAAGACACAGGCAGACGGCCGCCACAAGAAATACCGTCGTCAAAAAACCTCTTGTTTTCATTGCGTTCTCTCCTTCTTACACATATTGCACTGCCGGAAAACGGTATTTCCGTTTTTCCGCAGTTTCTACATATAATATGTGCAGGAAAGGCAAAAACTAATGTTCCATTTTATTCCATTTTTTTCTGTGCGGCTTTGTTTTTTCAGCCGATCACGTCGCTCATGTCGTAGAAGCCCGCCGGCTTCCCCGCCAGGAATTTGGCCGCCTCGACGGCTCCCTTGGCGAATACTGCCTTGGAATACGCCGTATGCTTAAATTCGACGACCTCGTCGGTTCCTGCAAAAATCACCTCATGCTCTCCCACGATGTTTCCGCCCCGGACGGAGCTGATGCCGATCTCTCTTTTGGAACGCTTTACCCGTTCTTTCGAACGGTCATATCGATATTCATACCGGCTGCCAAGGGCCTCGTTCATGGAATCCGCCAGCGCCAGGGCCGTGCCGCTGGGGGCGTCCACCTTCTGATTGTGATGCCGCTCCACGATCTCCATGTCAAAGCCGGCGGGCGCCAGGGTAAGGGCCGCCTCCTTTAAAAGCTTCAGAAGCATATTGACGCCCAGCGACATGTTTGCCGATTTTAGCACCGCCACCGAGGCCGACGCCTCCTTCACCTTTGCTGTCTGCTCCTCGGAAAGGCCGGTGGTGCAGATCACCGCCGGGATCTTTTTTTTCACCATGTACTCCAGCAGCCCGTCAATGGCCTTCGCCGAACAAAAATCAATGATCACGTCCGCTTCCACGCCGCAGGCTTCCAGGGAGGGAAACACCGGATAATTGTTCTTCACATGATCCGACAGATCGATCCCCGCCACGATCTCCAACTCTTCGTCCCCGGCCGCCAGCCCGGTGATCACCTGTCCCATATGGCCGTTGCAGCCATGCATAATCGCCCGTATCATCTTTCTAATCTCCTCCTTGCGCATTTATCCGCCGGCCGTTATGCCAGCTCCAGCCCGTAATCCTCCATGGCCTTCCGCAGTCGCTCCACGTTCTGGGGCTCCATGGGGGAGAGAGGTCCCCGCAAAGGCCCGCATTCCCTGCCCATCAAATTCATGGCCGTCTTGACCGGAATCGGGTTCACCTCGCAAAAAAGTGCGTCAACAAGCGGAAGGGCCGCAAGCTGCAGCTTCCTGCTCTGTGCCGTATCCCCCTCCAGATAAGTCATGACCATATCGTGAGTCTGCTTCGGCGCCACGTTGGAGAGCACGGAGATCACCCCGATCCCGCCCAGGGAAAGGATCGGCACCACCTGGTCGTCATTCCCGGAATAGATGTCGATGCAGCCGTCCGCAAGCTGGGCAAGCTTTGCGATCTGAGAAATATTTCCGCTGGCTTCTTTGATCCCCACGATGTTGGAAACGTGCTTCGCCAGGTAAACCGCCGTCTCCGGAAGAATGTTGCAGCCGGTGCGTCCGGGCACGTTATACAGAATGATGGGCAGCTTCACCGCCTCTGCCACCGCCGTAAAGTGGGCGATCAGCCCTTTCTGCGTCGCCTTATTGTAGTAAGGCGTTACCTGGAGAAGGGCGTCCGCCCCCCGCTTCTCCGCCTCCACAGAAAGATAGACCGCCGTCTCCGTGCTGTTGGAGCCGGTTCCCGCAATGACGGGAAGCCGTCCGTTTACCACCTTCACCGCATGGCCTACCACGTCCAGATGCTCCTCGTGGCTCAGGGTGGAAGCCTCCCCCGTGGTCCCGCAGATAATAATGCTGTCGGTTCCCGCCTCGATCTGTTCTTCCAGGATTTCCGTCAGCTTGTCGTAATTTACGGTCCCGTCCTCATAAAACGGCGTAACGATTGCCACGCCCGCGCCTTTAAATACTGCCATTTGTTTTTCCTCCTTCTTAACCTTTCCCTGAAGATGCAATACAGACTTCCGCTCCGCCAGGACGCCCCTGCTTCGCCGGGACGATACCCCGCTCCTTCGAAAACCCCCGGGCTCACAGTCCCATACACCGAAAAAGCTGACCGGAGGGCCAGCTTTTTGAATTCTGCAACGAGCTCTGATAATCAGACACGTATCGAACATTCACTAAGTAGCGCTCCATCCTGCCGGATGACAGTCATATGATTCTTCACCATATGCCCAGGAACTCCTATCCAGGCTATTCGTTCCTTCGGCGCTTTCCCCTTTCCTCCGTCTTCTCCTATGCCTGTACATATCATCCGGATTACTGATGAAAAACGCAACCTCTACATTGGTTATTTAATTCTTTCGGACATCATAGCACGATTAGATCTCGTTGTCAACCGTCCGTTTTATAAAGTTTTCCGCACCAAAAGCCGTCAGCCAGGCTCCCGGCCGTCTCCCTTTACCTCCATCGAATCGATCCTGGAAATCCTGTCCACATAAGGAGACAGCGCTTCCGGAAATACGATCCCCGTCATAATCACGTCCACATCCTCCGCTCTGGCTTCCAGAAGCTTCGCAATGTCCGCCGCCTGGACGATCCCGAAATCCACCAGACCCAGAATCTCATCCAGTATCAGAATATCACAGCCGCGGGTCGAAAGCACTTTCTTGGCAAAATTCACGCCGTTCTGCATGTTTGCCGCTTCCTCCTGCTTCTCTTCTTCGCTCAGGTCACAGTAATGCTTTTCCGACCGTTCAAATGAAAACACCTTGATCTCAGGCTCCAGGCGCCTGCTCATCTCACTCGCTTCGTTCTTCCCCTTCAGGAACTGGATGATAACAATGTTCTTGTTGCGTCCGACCTCTCTGACCGCCAGCCCTATGGCGCAGGCGCTCTTCCCCCGGCCTTCCCCGCACAACACCTGAACAATTCCTTTTCTCATGGCCATCCTCCAGGTTCAACCACGTATTTTCTGCTATTCTACCACCGATTCCCAAATATTGCAACTTGATTCCTTTTATTCCATCCACTCCAGCTTGCTCACAGAAACCTCGTAGGCAACCCGCTTTTCACTTTCCGTCTCACTGAGGCGCTTTACATATTCCCTGCTCTGCACCCGGCCCCAGACGCAGATCCGGCTTCCCACCTCAAATCCGGACGCATATCTGGCATTCCTCCCCCATGCGATGCAGGGGATGTAATCGGATTTCCCATACGGACGGTTCACTGCCACCAGGAGATCTGCGATCTCCCTTCCCAGAGGAGTCTTCCTGTAAATAGGAGCCTTACATATGTACCCGTCCAAAAAGATCTGGTTGGTTTTTGTATAATCCCCGAATTCCTCCACAAAAGCGATTTCCCGCACAAATACCGACAGCACCAGCCGGTTTTTGGTTCCTTCATGACGGTTATAGGAACGGAACTGCCCCGATGCCTCCACCAGCATCCCCGTATAATCGCCCGTGATATCGATCAGCCTTTCCGAAATAAGAAGCGGAATGATGTCCGTCTGCTCACTGAGACGGTTGATCGAGATGTCAATGAGATAAAACCCCTCTCCGAACACCTCGTGGCTGAACGTAAAACCGGATATGATCTCCCCGATCACCGTGACCTTGTTGTTTTCCATGATTTTCTCTGACATTCGTATTTCTCCTTTCACTTGTGCTTCGTCCTCCTCTGCCATTTTAAGGCTAATA
>CATJIW010000130.1 GCA_949740745.1 uncultured Lachnospiraceae bacterium
AAGCTTCTCAGGGCGGACTGCCATAGCTGCGGGGCCGCCATGTGCCTCAGCGACGTTCCCTATTCCAAATGGGTGGAGCTTGACGCCGGGGAACGGGAGGAAATTTCGAAGCGGCTGCATTCGGGAAGGAATAAACAGAAACATACGACATGAGGAGGAAGGAACTATGGCAGGAACGGGATGGGCGCTTTTGCCGCCGGTCGTGGCGATTGCGCTGGCGCTGATCACGAAGGAGGTCTATCTGTCGCTTTTGATCGGCATTTTGTCGGGAGCGCTCCTGATTGCGGGATACAATCCGGTGACGTCGGTGGAGACCACTTTTACCATTATGGGGGATAAGATCGGCGGAAACGTGAACATCCTGGTATTTTTGGTGCTTCTGGGAATTCTGGTGGCCCTGATTACCAGGTCGGGGGCATCCAGGGCCTACGGAAACTGGGCCTCACGGGCGATCAAGTCCAAAAAGGGAGCGCAGCTTTCCACGGTGCTCCTGGGCTCCCTGATCTTTGTGGACGATTATTTTAACTGCCTGACGGTGGGCACGGTCATGCGGCCGGTGACCGATAAATACAAAGTAAGCCGGGCAAAGCTAGCCTATATTATCGACGCCACGGCGGCGCCGGTCTGCATCATTGCCCCCATTTCAAGCTGGGCGGCGGCGGTAGGCTCCTCCCTGCCGGAGAACTGCGGCATTGACGGCTTCAGCCTGTTTTTGCGGACGATCCCCTTTAACCTGTATGCGATCCTTACGATTCTGTTCATGCTGTATATGATTATCCGCAATATAGATTACGGGACCATGCGGTCCTACGAGGCGAAAATCGCTGCGGAGGGAGAGGAGACCAGCGGGGACAGGGATCTGGAGGTGACGGGAAACGGGAAGGTCATCGATCTGGTGCTTCCCATTGCAGTGCTGATTGTTTTCTGCATCGCCGCCATGCTTTACACGGGAGGGATCCTGGACGGTGCGGGGATCGTAAACGCCTTTGCCGACTGCGATTCCGCAAAAAGCCTGGTGCTCGGTTCCTTCTTTACTCTGGTGGTGGTGTTTGTCATGTACCTGCCGAGGCGGGTTATTACCTTCCGGGAGTTTTGCGACAGCTTCGTGGAGGGCTTCAAGGCCATGACTCCCGCCATTATGATCCTCTGCCTGGCCTGGACGCTGTCCGGCGTGTGCAGCGAGGATTATCTGAATATCGGCGGGTTCGTCAGCGGCGCAGTGGGAGGCAGCGCCCTGGTGGGCATGCTGCTTCCGGCGATCCTGTTTGTGGTTGCTACCGGGCTTTCCTTTGCCACCGGCACCTCCTGGGGAACCTTCGGCATCCTGATTCCCATTGCGGTTCAGGTGGTAGGAACGGCGGATATCGACCTGCTGACCATCACGACTGCGGCCATTCTGGCGGGAGCCGTGTGCGGCGATCATATTTCGCCCATTTCCGACACGACGATTCTGGCCTCTGCGGGGGCCCAGTGCAATCATATCAATCATGTTTCGACGCAGATTCCCTATGCGCTGACGGTGGCCGGCTGCTGTCTGGCCGGCTTCCTGGCGGGAGGGCTTGCCGCAAACGGATGGATCGGGTCGATTACGGGCCTGGCCGCGCTGGCGGCGGTGCTGTTTCTGATCGAAAAAAAGAGGAATGCGGCCGGGACGGATTAAAATGCGGCGACAGGGAGGCTTTTGCATCAGAAGCCTCCCTGTGACGTACTATATTGGACCAGAAGGAGGGCTGGCAGAATGGATATTGAAGAACTGGTGAAAAAACAGCGGAAATATTTTACTTTGGGGGCGACCAGGTCGGTGGTTTTCCGCTGTGACGTGCTGGAGAAGCTGGAGATGGAGATCCGGGTGCGGGAGCAGAAGATCTGCGAGGCACTGAAGGCGGATCTGAATAAATCGGGATTTGAGTCTTATATGACGGAAATCGGGCTTGTTCTTTCGGAAATCAGATATCTGAGGAGGCATTTGAGAAGCTTTGTCCGGCCCAGGAAGCATCTGACGCCACTGGCACATTTTCACGGAAAAAGCTTTACGGTGCCGGAGCCTTACGGGGTGGCCCTTATCATGTCTCCGTGGAATTATCCTTTTATGCTCTGCATGGAGCCGCTGGCGGGGGCGATTGCGGCGGGAAACTGCTGTATCCTGAAGCCCTCCGCCTACGCGCCGGCAGTCTCGGCGCTTATAAGGGAGCTGATAGAGGCATCCTTCCCGCCGGAGTACGTGGCCGTGGTGGAGGGGGGCAGGGAAGAAAACGCAGCTCTTTTGGAACAGCGGTTTGACTATATCTTTTTTACCGGCGGCGTGGAGGTGGGAAAGCTGGTCCTGGAAAAGGCATCCCGCAGCCTGACTCCGGTGACGCTGGAGCTTGGCGGAAAAAGCCCCTGCATCATTGACGGGACGGCGGACCTTAAGACGGCGGCAAAGCGTCTGGCCTTCGGAAAATTTTTGAATGCGGGACAGACCTGCGTGGCTCCGGATTATCTTCTGATCCAGGAGGATGTGAAAGAGCAGTTTCTGGAGCTTTTTGAGAAGGCGGTAAGGAGCATGTACGGGGAGAAGCCTCTGGAAAACCCGGATTATCCCAGGATCGTCAATGAGAGGCATTTTGAGCGGATCAGCGGACTTTTTGATGGAAAAAAAATCCGCATGGGCGGCGAAAGGAACCGGGAGAGGCTGCAGATCGCCCCGACGGTGCTGGATCAGGTGGGGGCCGATGCGCCCGTCATGCAGGAGGAGATTTTCGGGCCGGTGCTTCCGGTGCTTACCTTCCGGCAGATCGACGAGGCGGAGGAATTTGTGAACAGCCGGGAAAAGCCGCTGGCCTGTTATATTTTTACAAAGGATAAGGAGACGGAACGGAGGCTTCTTTCTTCCCTGAGCTTTGGCGGAGGCTGCGTCAACGACACGATCATTCATCTGGCCACCTCACGTATGGGCTTTGGAGGCGTGGGAAGGAGCGGAATGGGAAGCTATCACGGAAGGAAGAGCTTTGAGACCTTCAGCCATGAAAAGAGCATTGTGAAAAAGTATAACTGGATCGACCTGCCCATTCGTTATCAGCCCTATACGAAGGGGAAGGAACGGCTGCTGAAATTATTTTTGAGATAAGGGACTGGGGGAAAAGGAAGGGGCTGCCGGCAGGGCGGCCCTTTTTTACGTGAAAAACAAGGTTTCTGTTGTATGTGCCCTGGTTTTTCAGTATAATAATAGAAAAACAAAAGGGAGGGAACCAATGATGAACAGCCGGACTTTAGAGCGGGGAGCGGGAGTTTTGCTTCCCATTACCAGCCTTCCGTCTCCTTATGGAATCGGGACCTTTGGGAAGGCCGCTTACGAATTTATAGACTTCTTAAAGAGCGCGGGGCAGAAGTACTGGCAGGTGCTCCCCATGGGGCCTACCAGCTACGGGGACAGCCCTTATCAGTCCTTTTCCGCCTTTGCCGGAAACCCTTATTTTATCGATTTGGAAACCTTGATGGAGGAAGGGCTTTTAGAAAAATGGGATGCGGAAAAGTATTTCTGGGGCGACAGGGAGTCTTATGTTTCCTACGAGGACGTTTACCGCAACCGGTTCCGGGTGCTGAGAAAGGCGCTTGAGAGCAGCCGGCATAAGGAGACGGAGGAATTTGAGACCTTCCGGGAGGAGAACGCTTACTGGCTGGAGGATTATTGCCTTTACATGGCCTGCAAGGGGCAGTTTGAGAACGAAAGCTGGCTTCTGTGGGATGCGGACATCCGCTTCCGGGAGAAGGAGGCCCTTGCCAGATACCGGGAGCTTCTGAAGGACGAGATCGAATTTTGGGAATTCTGCCAGTATCATTTCTTCCGGCAGTGGAAAAAGCTCAGGGCGTATGCGGAGGAAAAGGGAATTCAGATCATCGGCGACATTCCCATTTATGCGGCCCTGGACAGCGCCGATGTGTGGAGCCATCCGGAATTGTTTCAGCTTGACGAGGAAAATCTCCTGCCCAAGTTCATTGCCGGAGTGCCGCCGGATGCCTTCAGCGATACGGGACAGCTTTGGGGCAATCCTCTTTATGACTGGGACGCCATGGAAAAGGACGATTTCGTCTGGTGGCGCAGACGGATCGCATCCTCCAGGGGGCTTTACGATGCGCTGCGGATCGACCATTTCATCGGGATCACCAGATATTATGCGGTGCCCGGAGGTGCGAAGGACAGCAGGACCGGCGCTTACAGAGAGGGGCCGGGGACGAAGCTGACGGACGTGATCAACGAGGAGGCCGGGGAGATGAAGATCATCGCCGAGGATCTCGGCACGGTGACGCCTGAGGTGCGGAAGCTGTTGAAGGATAACGGCTATCCGGGCATGAAGGTACTGGCCTTTGGCTTTGACGGCGACCCGGCCAACGAGCACCTGCCCCACAACTACCGGACGTCCAACTGCGTGGCCTACGGCGGGACCCATGACAATGAGACTCTGACGGGGCTGTTCTGCGACAAGTCCGACGAGGTTCTGACGTACCTGTTTGAGCTGCTTGGCACCAGGAACCGGGATGACATTGTGGAGGGGCTCTTCAGGCAGGCATACGGAAGCATTGCGGACGTGGTAGTTTTCCAGGCCCAGGACGTTTTGGGGCTTGACAATTCCGCCAGGATGAATTTCCCCTCGACCCTGGGGGGCAACTGGAAATGGAGGCTTAAGAAGGGACAGCTTGGGCAGGAGGAGGCCGGGTTCTTAAGGTTCCTGGTACATGTGTATAACCGGTATTGACGCTGCCTGAGGGCGGGGCGCGAAAATCGTTCCCGGCACGGCAGGCGGAGAAGGCGGCCGGGAGGCGTTTGAGGAAGGGAGGCCGGATTATGGCAAGAGCAGCCAATCAGAAACTAAAGATCCTTTACATACTGAAGCTTTTGGAACACAGCGATGAGGCTCATGCGGTGACAATGAGAGAGATCCTGGAGGAGCTTGCCGCCCACGGGATTCAGGCGGAACGGAAGCGGATTTATGACGATCTGGACGCTCTGCGCAGGTTCGGCTATCCCATTGCCGCCAGAAGGGGACGCATGGCCGGATATTATCTGGAGGCGGAAGGAGCTGCAGAGGCTTCCGGGGCCAAAGAAGCCGCAGCCTCCGGGGAGACGGTGCAGGAGGAGGCTTCCGGACCATTGACGGAGGCGGAAGCTTTCAGAGGCGGGACAGGGCCGGATCCTTTGGAAGGCCGGCCGGGCTGGCTGGTATTTGGGAATACGAAAATAGAGCTTTCCTGTGCGGAAGAGACGGCAAAGGGAATCCGGGAGGAGCTTGACGGAAAGGGCTTTGTCAAAGAAAAGGCCGGAAAGAGGCCGGGAGAAGCCCTGTTCAAATTGAAGGTGAGGCCGGACGCAGAGTTTTATGGCTGGCTGGCCGGCTTCGGCTGCCTGGTGCGCCTTGAGGGTCCCGGCGCAGTCATCAAAGGATACCGGAGGTTTTTGAAGGAGATACGGAACCTGTACAGGGAGGAATGAGAGGCGGCCGGATGAAACGGAAACAGTTCTGGAAGAAAACGGCGGCGCTGGGGGTATTCCTGCTGTTTTGCGCAGCAGCCGCCGGGAAGCTGCAGGATGGGAACCGTATCGAGGAGAAGACGCCCGTCGAGCTGTCTTTCTTTTTGAGGAAGAGGGAAACCATCCATATCTTTGAATCCATTATCGAGTCCTTTAATGCGTCCCAGGACGAGGTGACGGTTCGGGCCGTGGTGGTGCCGAACCCGGATATCGAGCTGGAAATGCGGGCGGTGAGAGGAGAGTTCCCGGACATTGTGGAACTGATCGGCTCCTCGGAGGAGACGGTGCAAAAGTATGCGAAGGGCGGGTATCTGGAGCCTCTGGAGGGCCTTGGGTATCTGGAGCGGATGACGGACCCGGAGGGGTACGGGCCGTGGCTTAAGGTGGAAGGGAAGACTTACATTCTTCCGCTTTCCGTGAATTTTAAAGGTATCTTTTTAAACTGCGGGCTTTTGGAGCAGGCCGGTTATGGGATACCGGAATCCTGGCCGGAATTTCTGGAGCTTTTGGAGGCGATCCGCGCCGGCGGGGAGTTGGCGATGATCTTTCCGGACAGGGACACCTGGACCTATGCCCAGGGCTGGGACACCGTATACGGGGCCGAATGGGGAAACCGGTCGGAGGCCGTGCGCATGGCGGCGGAAGGGACTCTGCCGCTGCAGGAGAACGAGGGGCTTGTCGAGTCCCTGGAGCGGTATCTGGAGCTGCGCAGGTTTGGGCAGGAGGAGTCCTGGAAGACGGGGTATGACGAGGCCCTCAGAAGGTTTGCCGCAGGGGAAGCCTATATGTTCATGCAGGGAAACTGGGCGTATTCGGCCATAAGGAAGCAGAATCCGGGGCTCCGCCTGGCCTTTATCCCCTTTCCGGCTGGCGGAAAGGAAGGAAAGGTGTATGTGAAGCTGGACGCCAGCATCGCCCTGTCCGCCTCCTGCGAGCATCCGGAAGAGGCGGGGATGTTTCTGGACTATCTTCTGTCGGAGGAGGTGGCCAGGGAGTATGCGGAACAGACGGGGGCCTATTCCCTGATCCGGGGAGGAAACGGGGATCTTTCCTTTGCGGAGCGTTTCACGGAGAAGTTTGAGAAGGGATGGATTGAGCTGGATACCGGCATCGCTTCAGGGTATGTAAACGACAGGTGCGAGCAGATGATCCAAAGGCTGGTCATAGAGCCGCCGGAGGGGACGGACCTGCTGGACAGCCTGGCGGAGGTGGACGAGGCGGCCAGAGCCAGGAGAGAAGAGATTTTAAGCGGAAAAGGAGGCGCGCGGTCCGGATGAAAAAACGGCAGAGGCGTTCGTTTGGCAGGCAGTTGGTCTTTCGTTTGGGCGGCTGCCTGTTTTTTTCCATTGTACTCATCTGCATCTGCCTGTTTTTGGATATCAGAGAGGCCAGGCAGAGGAACCAGTTTTATATGGAACGGATGAACGAGCAGTGGGAGGAGGAGCTGGAGTTCATGGTGTCCGACATGGACCGGATGCGTTTTCTGCATTTGATCGACGACGGGACGGAACAGGTCCTTAGAGAGGGGCAGGAGTGGGGAGGGCAGGAGCGGCAGGTTGAGAAGGAACGGTATCTCAGGAATCTGTTAAACGGCCTCGGCATGGTGAACTCCAACGTGCTGCGGGTGACCATCGTGACTGCGGACGGCGGCATTTACGGCAATTACGTGGAGGATTCCCGGAGCAGCGTTGCGCTGGCGGAGGAAAAGCTTTTGTATGTGACGGAAAATGGAAAAAACCGGAGGGCGGTGACGGACGTTTACCAGGGAGAGATTAACCTGGTGCCCTATACCCTGTTAACGCTCAGCTATTCCCTGTATCCGGTTGAGGGTGCGGAGAGCCTGGGGACCATTTACATTGACCTGAATTTCGGCGCAGTGAAGGAACGGTTTGACGGGGTGAGAAGGCAGGAGGGCTGGTACAGCTTCATACTGAACGGAAACGGGGCCATTTATCAGTCCGGGGATGCTTTGCAGGAGACGGCGGACGGGGAATGGCAAAAGCAGGCCGCGGAGCTTGCAGAGAAAAAGGCGGGGATGGGCAGGCTGTCCCTTGGGGGCCGTGACTATATGGCCTGCGTAAAATACCTGGAGGAGCTGGACTGGCATCTGGTCCAGTGCGTGAGCCGGGATTCCTTTGTCTTTCAGGCGGGCCGGGGGATCTGGGTCATTGCCTTCTGGGTGATTTTGCTGCTGTGCGGACAGATTCTTGCGGGAGCCCTGGCGGCCCGGAAGATCAGCGCGCCGATTCAGGAGCTTGCCCTGGTCATGAGCCGGGCGGCTACTAGGGAAAACAGATGCCTGACGGCGGCAGAATGCAGGGAGGATTATCCGGCGGAGGTGTATGAGATCTCCAGGGGCTACAACGCACTGCTGGAACGGATTGAAGAGAATATCATCCGGGAATATAAAAATGAACTGAACCAGAAAAAGACGGAGCTTCAAATGCTGCAATACCAGGTCAATCCGCATTTTCTGTACAATACGCTGAATACCATCAGCGCCATCGCCAGGCTTTATGACACGCCTTATATCTCGGAGGTGTCAGAAAGCCTTTCCCGGCTGTTTTCCTACAGCGTGAAGGGAGGCCAGGAGGCGGCGCTTGGGGAGGAGCTGGACAGCCTCCGGAATTATATCCATATTCAAAAGGTCCGTTTTCCGGAGAAGTTTGAGGTGTCCTGTGAGATGGAGCCGGGGCTGGAAGCGTGCCGGGTGCCGAAGCTTTTGCTGCAGCCGCTGGTGGAAAATGCCATCGACCACGGCATTGCGCCTAAAAAGGAAAAGGGCCGGATCCGGATCCGAATCCGATACGGGGAGGAGGCCGGCGCGGGGGAGATTCTGGTGGAAGACGACGGCGCGGGGATTTCGGAGGAGGAGCTTGGGAGGCTCCGGGCCGTCCTGGAGGGGACGGAGCTGCCTGCGGATCCTGAGGGCGGGATCGGAATCCGGAATGTCCATATGCGGGTGCGGAATTATTACGGGGCACAGTACGGAGTCACCTTGAAGAGCAGGGAGGGCTGCGGCACGCAGGTGAGCATTTCATTTCCTGTGGAAGGAAAGGGGGACGGGGAGCCGTGAATGTGATCGTTGCGGATGACGAATATTTTGCCAGAAAGGCTCTGGTTAAAATGCTGGAGAAGATGGACCTTCCCATTACCGTCTGCGGGGAGGGGGAGAACGGGAAGGACGTTATAGAACTGCTGCGGACGCAGCCGGCGGACCTGGTAATCACCGACATCCGGATGCCGGAGATGGACGGGCTTGCCCTTGCGAAATATATCAAAGAGCAGGAGTATCCTGCGGACGTGATCATTGAGACCGGCTATGCGGATTTCGGTTATGCGAAAGCGGCCATCCATTACGGGGTGAAGGAATATATTATCAAGCCGCTAAAGGAGCAGGAGCTTTGCGACAGCGTGCGGAAGGTGATTGAGGAACGGAGCCGGAACGGCATGGAGGCCTTCGCCTTTTCGGATGTCGTCCGGAATGCAGATATCTGCCGGCAGATATTCGGCCGGGAGGGGGGATGGGGAGACGGCAGCTACTGCATGATCCTCGCAAACGGAAGGGATTCGGTGCAGGACGGGAGGTTCCTGGGGGAATGGCTGATAAGGCACGGGGGCTTTCGGGAGCTGCGCAGCTTTTATTTCGCCGGCAGGAACGAGGGCGTCTGGCTGGCGTTTTCGAAAGAGCGCAGGGAGGTGTCCGGCATGTTTGGCCGGCGGGCGCTCCTGGAGCTTAAGGCGCATCTGCCAGCGCAGGTGCAGGTGAGCTTCAGCCTGTGGCACGGGGAGCCTGAAGAGCTGGAAACGGCCTACAGCGAGTGCGTGTATGCCATCAATGAGCGGATCTTGAAACAGGAACGGCTCTTTTTCTATCGGCAGGAAAAGCAGCTGGAGGAGATTTTGACTGTGGAGCAGGAGCGGAGGCTTTACCGGGCGGCCGAGTCGGGAGAGCCGGAGGCGGCCGGGGCGGTGGTCCGGGAGGTCTTTTCGGAGGCGCAGACGAAGGAACGGAATATCTACAGCTTTTTTGCGGCGCTTATGCGGGTCTTTTTTGTGCTGAACCGGGTGTTTTACCGGGGTGGGAAAGAGCTGGACCGCGGAACACAGACGGCCGGATACCTGCTGTTCGACTTTAAAATCGATATGTACCGGTTTTATGATTTGGAGGACGTGTGGGAGTATGTGGAAATGCTGCTGCGGGAGGTGTGCGAGCAGAATGCGGAGACGGACGCTTCGGTGGCGAAAAATCTGGTCGATTATCTGGAACGGCATTATGCGGAGGACATTTCCCTGGGAGAGCTTGCGAAGGGGCGGTATTTTATGAGCATCAGCTATCTGAGCCGCCTGTTCAAGGAGTACACGGGACAGACCTTTGCCAAATATCTGACGAAGCTCCGTATGGACAAGGCGAAGCGGTTCCTGGAATGCGGCCGGATGGCAGTCAGCGACGTGGCGGCCTGCACGGGATATAACGATGCGTCGCATTTTGCACAGATTTTCCGAAAGGCTTACGGTATGTCTCCCAGGGAATACCAGAAACGGTTTTTGAAGGAGGAATAAAAGCGCACGGGCCTTTGGCGGGAATTGTAAAAAAAACAACAGTAAAGTCGAAAAAATATCATGGTGGAGGGGCGGCCGGTTCTGCTACAATTAACCCGACTTTAAAAGAAGGAGGGTTATGTACAGTGAAAAAAAGGAACTTTGGCAAGAGGGCTCTGTCGGCGGGGCTGGCCTGTTTCCTGCTTTTGCTTGCGGGCTGCCAGGAGCAGGCGGGATCCGGGACAGAGGCCCCTTCCGTTTCCGCAGAGGAAAAGACGGAGGCGGCCGCAGGCCAGGAGGAAACCGCAGGTCGGGAGGAAACCTCAGGGGCGATGGCGGTGGTGTCAAACTTTACGGCAAAGGACGGCATTGTCGACGAGCAGGAGGGTGACGTTTTTTACGAGATCTATGTCCGGGCGTTCCGGGATTCCGACGGGGATCACATCGGCGATTTCAAGGGGCTGGAGGAGCAGATTCCGTACCTGGCGGATTTGGGGATCACGGGAATCTGGCTGATGCCGGTCACTGCTTCGTCCAGTACCCACGGATACAGCGTGGATGATTACTATGACGTGGCCAGCGATTATGGGACGATGGAAGAGTTCGAGAGCATGCTGGAGACCTGCCATGAGAACGGGATCAAGGTGATCATGGATCTGGTGGTGAACCACTGCGGAGGGAACAATAAGTGGTTCCTGGAAGCGTTAAAGGGGCCCAGCCTGGAGGACGGAAGCCCCAATCCTTACTGGGATTATTTTACCTTTGTGCCCAGTGATGCGAATTACGTGGAGAAAACGGCCGAAGAGATCCACCAGGAGGAAGAGGCGTATCTGGCGGAACACGGAAGCATGGACGGGTACGAGATGCAGTATCCTCTTTATGACAACGGAACCTATGGGCCGGAGCAGACGGTGTGGAGAAGCACGGACGAGCTGGCCGAGTGGATGGTTTCCGGGGGACAGGTCAAGAGCGCAGACGAGATTGTTTCCGGCTACAATTTTATCGGCATTTTCGGCTCCGGGATGCCGGACCTGAATTTTGAAAGCGAAGCCCTTCGGGAAGAAATCAACAACGTGGGCGCCTTCTGGCTGGAAAAGGGCGTCGACGGCTTCCGGCTGGATGCGGCCCGCCATGTGTACGGCGATTTTTATTCCAATATTTACAGCGACTATATTTTTGAGAAGAATATGGATTTCTGGAAAGGCTTCCGCGCCTTCCTGGAAAAGAAGTATCCAGACGCATATCTGGTAGGCGAGGTTTGGGAGAAGGATACGGACAACGTGGTACCGTTTGTATCGGACGGAGGCCTTCACAGCATCTTTGACTTCAATCTTTCCGGAAAGATTTATGAGGCGGTGTCCAATGAGTCTACGGCCTACGATTCGGCTGCGGCGTCCGAAACCAATAAGCTGACGGACGGCACGGACCTGAACATCGTGAAGGATCTGATTACTTATTACAACAAGCTGGGAAAAGGCTCGGATTATGAATTCATAGACTGTCCCTTTATTACGAACCATGACCAGAACCGTCTGTTCAGCCTGCTGCATTATCAGTTTGATGAGACGGCAGATGACATTCTGGTAGCCAACGTCCTTTTGGACGAGAACGAGAAGCCGGTCCTGAGGGAGGATGCGGACAAGGCGGAGAGCCGGGTCAAGGTGGCCGCCGATATCCTTCTGACTCTTCCGGGCAAGCCCTTCCTCTACTACGGAGAAGAGATCGGGATGGACGGCGCGAAGCCGGACACCCAGATCCGGGAATGCATGGGATGGTTCGAGGAGCCCTTTGCCGGCGGGACCGGAAAGGCGGGACTGGCGGATTATGAGGAAGCGCATTACAGCCTGGGCGGAGACGCTTCCGTGGAAGCGCAGCAGGATGATCCGGAATCCATCCTTTCCCATTATAAAGAGGTGATCAGGGTGAGGAAGGAAACTCCGGCTTTGATGAACGGGGATATTGACGAGTACGTCCTGGATTCTCAGGAAATCGTATCGTATATCCGCATGACGGAGGATCAGCGGGTACTGGTGCTTATTAACCTGACCGGAAAAGAGCAGGTGCAGGAGCTGGAAACGGATCCGAATTACGGTGACTTTACCAATGTCCTGTTCCAGTCGTCTGTGGATGAGGCCAGCGGCCTTGAAGGAACGACTCTGACCCTGGCTCCTTATTCCATGGTAGTCCTGGAGTAGGAAGCAATGGGGATTCTTGAGTAAAAAAACAGCTTACAGCAAAGCCCGGAGGCGGAAGCCTACGGGTCTTTTGCTGTCAGCCGGCCCATGCGGGCAATTGTTCGATGTGGTTTTTGCTGATTCTTAAAGCGTTCAGAATCTCTTCGGGGCTGCCCTCGAAGGCTTTGTCTTCGATTTCAATGCAGACACAGCCTTTGTATTGGATATCTGTCAATGCGGAAATATAATTTGCCCAGTTTATGTCGCCCAGTCCGGGAAGTTTGGGAGACATGTACTGCAGAGGGTATGCCATTATGCCGACCTGGTCCAGTCTGTCGCGGTGCAGCCGGAGGTCTTTGCAGTGGACCTGGAAGATTTTATCACGGAATTCGTAAATGGGCTTTATATAGTCCATCATCTGCCATACAAAATGGGAAGGATCGTAATTGAGGCCGAAATGGCTGCTGGGAATCAGGGCAAATAATTTCCGCCAGATATCCGGAGTCGTCATCAGGTTCTGCCCTCCGGGCCATTCGTCCGCGCAAAACAGCATCGGGCAGTTTTCTATTGCGATTTTTACATCCAGGGCCTCGGCATACTGTATGATGGGCGGCCAGATTTCTTTAAACAATTCTATATTTTCCTCAATCGTTTTTGTCTGATCTCTTCCAATAAATGTGGTGACCATATGGACGCCGAGCTTTGCGCTGGCAGAAATGACCTTTTTTAAATGTGCAAGGCTGGATTCTCTTTTTGAGAGGTTCCCGTCCATGACGTTGGGATAAAAAGCCAGGGCGGAAATGGCGACGTTTTTCCGGCGGCAATACTCTTTGACGTGAGAGATGCGGGAATCGGAAAGCTGATCTGTGTTAAGGTGGCACACCCCTGCGTATCGCCGTTCTGCTTTGCCGGAGGGCCAGCAGGCCAGCTCTACAGCCTGATAATTGAGGCTGTGGGCAATATCGATGGTCTCTTCAAAGGTGCAGTCCGCTAAAATAGCGCTGACAAAACCAAGTTTCATAAGTTTCTCCTTTCCTTAGAGGCTGATTTATGATTGATAATGTAATTTTAAATGTAAAAAATGATAAAGTCAAGGCGATAAATGAAAAATATTGTCGAAAAAATGCAGAAAAAATCGAATAAAACTGGTGATAATGCATGAATAATGGGATTATAAACAAAAACAATTGACATTTATGATAAATAAAATTATAATTGCAGATGTAAGCAAATGAAATAAATGTAAAATTATGAAAAACAGGAGGGGACGATATGCCGCAGATCAGGGCTGGTATTGTTGGGTTTGGATACATGGGGCATTTCCATCTGGAAAAAATCAGGCTGGTAGAAGGGATGGAGGTGACGGCCGTGCATGACACGGATCCGGAGGCGCTGGCGGCGGCGGAGCAGGAGGGGTTAAAAGCCTGTTCCGCACAAAAGCCTTTTTTTGAGAATCCGGAAATTGATTTGGTTGTAATTGCAACGCCGAACCAGTTTCACTGTCCACTTGCCCTGAAAGCGCTGGAGGCAGGGAAGCATGTGCTGCTGGAAAAGCCTGCGGCAATGAACGCCAAAGAGTTTTGCAGGATTATGGAGTGTGCCCGAAGCCATGGAAAACTGGCAGCCGTGCATCAGAACAGGAGATGGGATAAGGATTTTCGAATGGTAAAGGAAATCTATGAAAAAGGGACGATCGGGAACGTGGTTACCATTGAATCCAGAGTCCTGGGAGAACGGGGCGTATGCTTTGGCTGGAGGGCGGATCCTGAGGCAGGGGGCGGCATGCTCTACGACTGGTCGGTGCATTTGATGGATCAGATGTGCTGCCTGTTCCAGGGACAGAAGGTGAAAGGGGTTTATGCAAATCTGCGGAGTGTCCTTACCCCGGCAGTGGACGATTTTGATGAGCTTGAGCTGATTTTTGAATCCGGCATCCGTGCAAAGATTGTGATCAGCACCTTTGCGCTCCGGAAGCTGCCAAGGTGGTTCGTATACGGCGACCGCGGGACCCTGAGGATTGATGATTTTTCAGGAGAGAGGGGAGGGGTGTCCAGAATCCGGACGGAGGCCGGGGGCTGCAATAAAACGGAAATGACGGAGACGGCCGGCCCGACCAGGACCATGGCGCCGCTGAATCCGGAGATGATAGAGTCCATGGAACTGCCTGCGGTAAAGGAAATGCCTCTGGCGTTCCATGAAAACTTAAAAAACGCCGTTCTGGGAAAAGCGGCTTTGGAGGTAAAGCCTCAGGAGGTCCTGCGGGTGATGCGCCTGATTGACGCAGCCTTCGAATCTTCAGAAAAAGGAAAGCCGGTCGAGGTAAACATCTGATTTCAGGCGGTTTAAAAAGGGGGGATTGCCGGTGGAGACGGTATAAAAACAGGGGACGGCAGCGGCTGCAGAGGCAGTGAAAACAAGAACAGGAGGGAATTTATTTTATGAAGAGAGCGATTTTGGCATTACTGGCAGGATTGGCGGCAGTCAGCATGGCGGCCTGCGGAGGCAGGGCGGAGGACAATGCAGGGCAGGGAACGACCCCGGCGTCCGGGGACAGTTCGCCGGATGCGGCCGCAGGGGGGTACAAGATCGGATATGCGGTCAATGTACTGGACGAGGCGCAGACAAAAACAAAGGATGCTTTTGTGGAGGAGGCAGAGGCAGGGGGCTGTGAGGTGGTTGTGACAAATGCGGACGGCAGCGTGGAAAAACAGCTTTCAGACATTGAGGCGCTGGCGGCTCAGGGGTGCGACATAATTGGAGTGATTGCGGTGGACTCGGAAGGGCTTGTGCCGGCAGTGGACGTCTGCAAAGAGGCGGGAATTCCGATGGCAGATATCTCTTTCGGCATTAACGGGGACTGCGACATGCACATCATCGCAGATCTGTATGAATATACGGCCAATCAAAGCCGTTATCTGAAGACCGTGCTGGACGAGTCCCCCGAATTAGAACTGAAAATCGGCTATATCTGGGGAGCGCAGGGGACACAGTCCGCCAGCAGGCAGTATGAAGGGTTTTATGAGACCCTGTTTGAGGCGGAAGAGGAATATGCAGAGCGGTGTGAGCTTTTGGTGGAAAAGGTGTGCGACTGGAAGGCCGACCAGGCGCAGGCGGCCATTGAAGACTGGATGCAGGCTTTCCCTGAAATGAACTGCGTGGTGGCGATGTCGGACGAGATGGCCCTGGCGGTGGTGGAGGCGCTGAAGGCCTCCGGTGAAAATCTGGATGAATGGATCGTGGTGGGGAAGGACGGAAGCGATGCGGCGGTCGAGTCCATGAAGGCCGGCGAGCTCGACGCGACCTCCCAGATGAGGAAGGCGGACTTTGGCGCAATGGCGGCGAAAACGATGATTGCCTATGTTAATGGCGAGGACGTGGGCCTCAATGATGAAAAGTATGTATATTTTAATGAGTTCCGGCTTCTGACAAAGGAAAATATCGGAGAATACTATTAAGAGTCCGGAAGGGAGAGGAGGGGAAGCCGTGGATCGGGATGTCGTTTTGGAAATGAAAGATATCGTTAAGGTATATCCGGGAGTCCGGGCTTTGGATCACGCTTCTCTGCGGCTGGTCCGCGGGGAAATCCATGGGCTGGTTGGGGAAAACGGGGCGGGGAAGTCCACTTTGATGAAAATTCTTTTGGGAGATCAGCATGCGGACGGCGGGGAAATCTGGTATAAAGGGGAACCGGTGCGTTTCCGCAGTCCTTCCGATGCGCTCAAGGCCGGGATCAGCATGATCCCCCAGGAAATCAGCCTGATCGATACCATGGACGTGGCTGAAAATATCTGGGTGGGGCGCCAGAAACAACTGAAGAAATACGGCTTTCTGAATAAAAAACTCCGTAATAAAAAAACAAGGGAGCTGTTTGAGCAGCTGGGAATCCGCCTGAAGCCTGAGATGCCGGCCGGTGGACTGTCGGCGGGGAATAAGCAGCTGGTTGCGCTGGCAAAGGCCGTATCCAACCATGCGGAACTGATTATCATGGATGAACCGACCAGCTCGCTTTCGTCGTCGGAGGTGAAGGTCCTCTGCAGGATTGTGAGACAATTAGCCTCCGGGGGAGCCGCCGTTATTTTTATCGGACATAAGCTGGATGAAATCTTTGAATTGTGCGACAGGCTGACGGTTCTGAGGGACGGACGTTATATTTCAGACCACAGGACTTCCGAATTGACTACGGAGATGCTGATTGAGAAAATTGCCGGACGGACAATCACGAACCTGTGGCCGGTCAGAAAGGGGACAGTGGGCGAGACCGTTCTGGAAGCCAGAGGCTTTTCGGCAAAAGGGAGGTTTTCGGATGTTGACCTTTATGTGCGGCGGGGAGAAATCATCGGGCTGTACGGCCTGGTGGGAGCGGGAAGGAGCGAGACCGTAAGGGCGATTTTCGGGGCGGACAAGTTTGATTCCGGGGAGCTGTATATTCATGGAAAGAAAACCGCCGTCCGTTCTCCGAAGGCCGCAATCAGAAAGGGTCTGGCATTGGTCACGGAGGACCGCCTTTCGATGGGGATTATTCCGGATCAGTCGATCAGGGAGAATGTGTCCGTGGCATATCTGCCTTCGATTATCAACAGATGGAAAATGGTGGATGAAAAAAAGCAATTTGGTGATATGTCAAGAGGAAAATGAAAAAGATTTTCTTGGAAAAGGGTAACCTTAATAGACTTACGAATCGGAAAGAACGTAAGTTCAAT
>CATJIW010000131.1 GCA_949740745.1 uncultured Lachnospiraceae bacterium
ACCGAAGCCCTTCATGCTTCCGGAAAGCGCAGGGTGATAAACAGCCGCCCGTCCCGGTAGTCGGAAGAAACCGACCCGCCCTCCTGTTCCGTTAAAAGCTTTGTGATAGAAAGGCCCAGCCCGGAGCTTTGCTTTCCGGACTCCACCGTGTAATACCGGTCAAAGAGCCGTCCGGCCGTCACTGCGTCCAGCCCGTCGGCCCGATTGGAGAAGACGATGGTTCCGTCCTCTTTTAAAACCACGGAAAGGCCGCCGCCGCTGTATTTTAAGGCGTTGCCGAGGATATTGTCGAAAATCCGGGATAAGGAGGACGGGTTCAGACGCCGCAGGACGGCCCGGTCCGGGATGGAGATATCCGGCGTCAGGCCGGCGCCGGTCATGGCACCGTAGCAGGAGGCCAGGCTTTCCTCCAGCATCTGGTTCAGAGAAAGAAGCTCCGCCTCTTTTTTCGGCACGGATCTGACGACGGAATAGCCGAAGAGCTCCTCCGTCTGCTGCCGCAGCGTCTCGGCCCGGTTTCGGATGACGGAAAGATACCGTGATGCCTGCTCCGGCTTTTCCACATAATCCAGAAGGTCCAGATAGCCGAGGATGGCGGTGAGAGGCGTGCGCAGGTCGTGGGAGAGATTGGCGATGGACTCCTTAAGCTCCCGGTCGCCCTGTTCAAAGGTCAGCCGTATGGCGCGCAGGCGGCGCAGCTCTCCGTTCAGGTCTGCGGCCAGACGGCGCATGTGCCGGTCTCTGCCGGAGAGGGTGAGAACGGTATTGGTATCGCTGTCAAACCAGGAAAGAAGCTCCTGCCGGATTTCGTCGGCGGCCCGGTGAAGGGCGGCGACCTTGAAAAGCAGGGCAAGAAGGAGCAGGCATAACAGGATGCAGAAACAGGAAAGCCAGATCATAAGATTTCCTCCCGGGAAAAGACGGACTGCCGTCAGTTCAGATTTTTTCTCTCAAAGAGAAGAATTCCTCCGCCGGTGAAAAGAACCGTAAGGAGAAGGGAATAAGCAAGCGGCGGCCAATGGCCCAGGCGGCCCTCGGAGAGGCTGAGGGACTGGGCGCCGGGCAGGAGGTCCTGAAGGAATTCATAGACCTTCCGCTCCGTTCCCCTGAGATATAGGGGATTGGGCTCCTGCTCCGTTTCGGCGACCTCTCCCGTGTCCATGCTAAGGTGGTAGTTGCTGTAGTATTCCGGCTCGGACAGACGGGATATGATGAAGGCCCCGGCAAAGAGCAGGAGGAACGAAGTGAGGATGGCGGCGGTGGAAGCGACGGCCCGTTTCTGGACCAGCATGCTGATCAGGGTGAAAATGGCACAGTAGGCGGCTGTCAGAAGAAGGCCGCCCGCCAGATGGAAGAGGAAAAAGCCGGCGTCAGCGGAAAAAGATCCCATTCCCAGAAGCAGGACGCCCGTGACAAATAAGGCAAGCTGGAAGGAAAGGATCATCAGGAAGGCGGCCGCCATGTTTAGGATCAGGCTGGAGAGATAGACCGTGATCCGCCGATGGCCGGCGATCAGCTTGTTCCGCATGGTCCCGTCGCTGTATTCCGTGCCCAGGAACAGGCCGGAAAAAACGGAGGAGAGAATGCCGATCAGCTGCCCGTAGGCAAAAAGCGACCGGCCAAGGGAAGGGCTCAGCCCGTATTCATGATGATATTTGTAAGCGTTGAAGGAAATGAGAATTCCGAAGAGAGCCATGAAGATCACGGCGATCCGGAGGAATTTTTCTTTTTTCAGGCGGACAAATCCCGCAGACAGCAGCCTATTCATGGCCTTCACCTCCTACCAGACTGATAAAGTAGCTTTCCAGGCTCTCGTCCCGCTCCAGGGCCGAGAGGACCTGGCAGTGCTCCCGGTCCAGGGCATGGACCAGCTCCGAGAGCCTTACCTGGGCGAAAATGTCCGCCTGGGTGTGGGAAATGACGTTGTAGTCGAGCCCCATCTGATCCAGGACGCAGGAGAGGGCCTTCACGTCCGTGACCTCAACCCGGACACATTTGCGGCAGGCCTCTTCCAGCTCTTTGGCGCTTAATTCTTTGACCGTGCGGCCGCCGTCCACGAAGCCGTAGTGGGTGGCCAGCCTGGAAAGCTCGTCCAGGATATGGCTGGAGATCAGAAAGGTGATCTGCCGTTCCCTGTTGAGCTTTAAGATCAATTCCCGCATTTCAATGATTCCCTGGGGATCCAGGCCGTTGATCGGTTCATCCAGCACCAGAAAGTCAGGCTCTCCGCAGAGGGCGAGGGCGATGCCCAGACGCTGGCGCATGCCGAGGGAAAAATGCTTCGCCTTCTTCTTTCCGATGTTTTCCAGTCCCACCAGCTTCAGAAGCTCCTGGATCCCGTCGAAGGAAGGCATTCCCAGGATCCGGTACTGTTCCTTTAAATTTTCCACGGCTGTCAGGTTAAGATAGATGGAGGGCGTTTCCACCACGGCCCCCATCCGCCTTCTGGATTTGTAAAGCTCCCGGTCCGTGCTTCGTTTTCCGTAGAGAGTGTATTCCCCCTCCGTCGCATTCTGCAGGCCGCAGATGATGCGGATCAGAGTGGTCTTTCCTGCTCCGTTTTTTCCCACCATGCCATAGATGGCGCCCTTTGGAATGTGCAGGGATAAATGGTCCAGGGCCTTGAAATGCCGATACCTCTTCGTAAGAGAATCGGCGGTCAGTACATATTCCATGTTACCATAACCTCCTTTTATTCAGGTGAAACAGAGGCTTGCGAAACTGGAAATTACCGGGAAGGATTCTGACAATTACTGCCAGGAGAAGCCCTCTGCGCCATGGAAATGAGACCATGGAAAACGGAAGGGCTCATACACGGCCGTTTTCTGCGCTTATGGGCTCATTGGAATGTCCGGCGCAGCAGGCTTTGGATGGCATGATTGTCAGAATCTGCCTCACCATTTCAAGCTTCGCAATTACCTGTCCATGCAGAATGCAAAACAGCCGTGTTTTGCATCCCGGATGTAATGATAGCGCAGGGCGGTAAAGAAAATGGTAAAGGAAAGGGTAAAGAAAGGGTAAAGATGGCGGGGCGTTCTGGTTATACCAGCCGGAAGCCGATGCCCCAGACGGCCTCGATGTGGTCGGTTCCGTCCACCTGCTTCAGTTTTTTTCTCAGGTTGCTCACATGGATCTTTAAGGAGCTTTCGGTGCAGTCGGGCGTGTCCGGACTGATCCGCTCCAGAAGGAGGGAACGGGTGAGGACCTGTCCGGGATTTTGGATCAGAAGCTTCAAAACAGCATATTCCGTCCGGGTCAGCCGGACGGGAGTCCCTTCCAGAGAGACTGTGCGGCTTTCCGTGTCCAGGGTCAGGGCGCCGAAGGTAAAAAGCCCGGAAGCTGCAGCTGAAGCATTTCTGAGCTGCACGGCGATGCGGGCCAGAAGCTCCCTGGAGTCAAAGGGCTTTGTGACATAGTCGGCGGCTCCGCCAAGGAGAAGCTCCACCTTGCCTGGAATGTCGGCTTTTGCGCTCAGGACGATGACCGGGATGCCGGCGGTCTTTTTTAATACCTCCTCCCCGGAAAGCCCCGGAAGCATCAGGTCCAGAAGGAGCAGGTCCGGCCGCTCCCGTTCCAGAAGGAGCAGGGCCTCCGTGCCGGAGTAGGCCCGCAGGGTGCGGTAGCCTTCCCGGCCAAGGAGCTCCTCCAGCAGGTTTCCGATATGGGGATCGTCGTCGATGACTGCGATGGTTTTCATGTAAGCCTCCTGAAAGTGTGTGATTTCGCAATTGCCTGCTACACAAGTATAGCAAAAGGGCGGATTCCCTTCAACAGAAAAAGATTTCCGGTGTTGACTTCAAGTGGACTTGAGGGTATATACTGGAAACAGGGGAGCAGGATGCGGCTTTGCAGAAAAATTTACAGACAGGAGGATGGGAATGGCCGTTTATTATCTGATATTCCGGGCGCTGCCGGCGGCGTTTGCCGGGGTGTGTTCTTATTTTTATGTGAGAAGGGTGCTGGCCTTTTGGAAGCCGGACCTGAAAAAATCCGGGGCGGGGCTCTTAACCGGGGCCGCCGTCCTGGCGTCTGCGGCTCTTTGCAGCAATTTCTGGAGCGCCAGGGCCATGGTGGTTCTGCATTTTCTGGCAGTGTCCCTTGCGGCAGATCTGGCGGCGGCCCTTTTCCGGAAAATTCTTGGGAAACGGAAGGAGAACCGGCTGCTTTTGGGGGCGGGGCTCCTGTACAGGTGCGGCCTGATGCCGGTGCTTGTGACGGCGGCCATGCTGGCCTACGGGGCTTTCAATATGGGCCGCGTGGTGCGGACAGAATACCGGATCGGGACGGAGAAGGAGCTGGGGGAGGACTACCGGCTGGTCCTTATTACCGATACCCACTATGGGACGATCCAGGACAGGGAATTATTAAAGGAAAAGGCCCGGGAAATCAGCGGGGAGGAGCCGGATCTGGTGGTTCTGGCCGGGGACATCGTGGAGGAGGGCACCTCGAAGGAGGATATGGAAGAGGTTTTCCGGGTGCTTGGGAGCATTAAAAGCCGGTACGGGGTCTATTATGTGTACGGCAACCATGACAGGCAGCCCTATACGGACCGGCCGTCTTATGCGGACAGCGAGCTGGCGGAGGCGGTCCGAAGGAACGGGATCATTATTCTGGAGGACCAGGCGGTGGAGCTGGGGGACGACCTTCTGCTGGCGGGCCGGGCGGACGCCGCCCGGGGAAGGCTTTCCGGCCGGGCTTCTCCGGAGGAGCTTTTGAGGGACGCCGACAAAGGGAGGTTCGTGATCATGGCGGACCATCAGCCCGTGGAAGCGGCGGAAAATGCGGCAGCGGGCGTGGATCTTCTGCTTTCCGGCCATACTCATGGGGGGCAGATGTGGCCCATCGGCGTCTTGTCGGAGCTTTTTGGAACGCTCAATTACGGGGAATACCGGGAAGGCGGCTGCCGGATTATCGTTTCCTCCGGCTTTACCGGCTGGGGCTATCCCTTCCGGACGGAGAAGCACTGTGAGTACGTGGTGGTCGAACTGCTTTTTTCTGCCCGTGATCGTCCGGAACCTTTGCCGTAATTCTTGACATTGCTTCAATTTTATTGTATTTTAGCATGGAAGCTTTGGTTGCGGGGAGGAAAGGCGGCATGGTAAATTTTGTCATTGCATTGGAGTGTTTCGGCATCTGTCTGACGGCGGTGGCTTTATTTCTTCTGCTGAACGGGGACGGGGCCAGGGAGCAGAAGCTTCTGATCATGATCATGTGCGGCTCGCTGGTACAGAATGTGGGATATGTGCTGGAGCTGCTGGCTCCTACGGTGGAGGCGGCCATGACGGCGGGGACGATGGAAAAGGTAGGCTCCGCTTTTACGCCGCTGTGCTACTGCTGGTTTATCTATATCTATTGTTCGGCTTCTCCGCCGAAGGTTCTTTTGAGGATCCTTGGGGCAGTCAGCTTTTTGTCTCTGCCTGCGGTGATCTGCAACTGGAACGGCCTTTTTTATGAGGAGGCCCGGTGGGTGGCCGGCGCGGACGGGTTTTATCATTTGGATCTTGCCTATGGGCCGCTGTATATATTTTTTATGATCGGCCACATTATCATTCCCTATGTGCTGTGCATCGGCACGCTGGTGCGGGCGGTCCGCGAAGGCTCGGACCGGCAGGCGGAGCGCCGCTACTGGACGATCCTGGCAATTTCCACCCTTCCGGTCATTATGCTGATCGTGTACGTTTTTAAAGTGGTGGTCGTATTTGATCTGACGCCGGCAACGCTGACGATTTCCATGGCCATGGTGGTCATCATGCTCTGGAGCCGCGGCAATTATGATTTCCGCCATCTGGCGGCGGAAAAGGTTTTGGAGAGCATGGGAGACGGCGTGATCGCCCTGGATGACCATGACCGGCTGGTCAGCTATAACCGGGCGGCGGCAGATATTTTTGCCGGCCTGTCCGGCTGCAGGCGGGGAGAGCACATTCGGGGCGTGGAAGGGTTTAGCGAGGAAATGCTCAACGAGGACGTCCCTCAAAGCTTTTCCGTCGGAGGGCAGTATTATGAAAGCCACAGCAAGCATATCATAGATGAAAACGGCAGGAAACAGGGCTGCGTGATCCTGATTCTGGACGTGACGGATATGAAAGCCTATATCAACGAGATCAAGCGGGTGCGGAGGCAGGCAGAGAAGGCCAGCATTGCGAAAAGCGAGTTCCTTGCAAATATGTCCCATGAGATACGGACGCCGATGAACGCCATCATCGGGCTGAATGACATTATCATGGAGGAATGCGGGGATACGGAGATCTATGGCTATGCCAAGGACGTGCAGTCAGCGGCAAAAAACCTGCTGACCATTATCAATGACATTTTGGACCTGTCCAAGGTGGAAGCGGGCAAAATGGAGCTGGTAAATGTAAATTACTACATAAAGGTCATGGCGGACGAAATCCTGGGAATGATGGATATGGCCGCTTCCCAGCAGGGGCTGATTTTAAAATATGAGTGCGACGAAACGATACCCTGCCGTTATCATGGCGACGACGGCAGGATCAAGCAGGTCCTGCTCAACATACTGAGCAACGCAATCAAATTTACGAAGAAAGGATATGTGCGCGCCTACATTACCGGGAAGCCCGGAAGGAATGAGGATGAGGAGCTGCTTACGTTCTACGTGGAGGATACCGGGTGCGGCATCAAGGAGGAAGACCTTCACAATATTTTCGAGGATTTCCGGCAGGTGGATTCCAGGCGGAACCGAAGCGTGGAGGGCACCGGGCTGGGGCTTGCCATCGTGAAGCATCTGGTGGAGCTGATGGAAGGCACCATCGAGGTGAAAAGCGTTTACGGGAAAGGGACGGGGGTCACGATCACCATTCCCCAGAAGATCGTAGATAAGCGGCCGGTTTCGGAGATGCCGGAGATTCCGCAGACAGAACAGAAAATTACGGACATGTTTGCCGCGCCCGGCATGAAGGTGCTTATTGTCGACGATAACGTGGTCAACCGCAAGGTGGCCAGAAGCTTTCTGAAAAGCTACGCCTTTGATCTGACCGAGGCGGGAAGCGGGCCGGAGGCGATCGAGCTGGTTCGCGCAGACCGGTACGACCTTATTTTCATGGATCATATGATGCCTGATATGGACGGCGTGGAGGCGGCTGATATCATCCGCAGAGACTGCGGAGAAAACGGGGCGGCCGCCGTGATCATCGCCCTGACGGCCAATGCCATGGAAGGCATGCGGGAGCGTTTTCTGGAATGCGGGTTTCAGGACTTTATAGCGAAGCCTCTTGACAGGATCGAGCTGAACCGGCTTTTGCTTCGCTGGGTGCCGGAGAAATACAGAAAGACGGAAGATATAGAGGAGGAAGTGGAAGCCAAGTCCCTGGACCCGGCGGCATTTCAAATCGACGGAGTGGATATGGACGCCGCAATGCAGTATTATTCCGGAGACGAAAAGGGGTTTGTCGAACTGCTGGATCTCTACTGCATAGACGGGAAACGGAAGACGGAGCTTCTCTGCGAGCTTGTGGAATCCGATCTTCTGCGCTATCAGATCGAGGTACATGGACTGAAAAGCGCTTCCGCCAACATCGGAGCCATGGAGGTCTCCGCAATGGCCCGCGCACAGGAGAACGCTGCCGCACAGGGGGACAGAGAAGGGATCGACAGGGGATTTCCGGCGCTGCTGGCGGAATATGAGACCCTTCTGACCAATATCGGCCGGTTTCTGGAATGCCGGAAACGGGAAGAGGGAAGGAAGGAAAGACTTCCCCGCCTGCCGGCAGAGGAGCTGAGGGAACAAACAGAGGCGGCCCTGGAGGAATTAAAACATTTTCGGTCTCAAAAGTGTGCGGAAAGGGTGGAGGCGCTGCTGGATCATGAACTGCCGGAAAAGGTGGAGGAGCGCCTTTTAGAGATACAGGAGCAGCTGCGGCTGTATGAGGATGACGATGCGGAAGAAAAATTGAGTCAGCTGCTTGGCATGTTGGAAAAGGAGGAGGAGAGTCAATGAATGAAACAGGAGAAAGCTTAAAAAAATGCATTCTGGCAGTGGACGACAGCGCCATTGTCTTAACACGGATTTCCAGTATTCTTCGGGATGATTATGAGGTGGTCACGATTAATTCAGGGATGCGGGCTCTGAAATATCTGGAGCTGGAAAAGCCGGACCTGATCCTGTTAGACATCCAGATGGCGCAGCAGGACGGCATCGAGACGCTTCGGGAAATACGAAACAGAGAGGAATGCGGGGATATACCGGTGATCATGCTTACCGGCGTGGAGTCTAAGGATGCCGTTCTGGAAAGCAGCCGGCTGGGGATCTGCGATTATCTGCTGAAGCCTTTTTCTTCTGCAGAACTGCATAAAAGGATCAGCCGGGTTTTTGAGCAGGAAGAAGAAAAGCCGTGAGGAAAGAAAGGAGAGACCTGTGAGATGAATACCGCTATGGCGAAAGAGGAGCTGGAACGAATCCTGGACGAGGCGGTTCAGGATGTGACGGAGTGTACTGCAGGCGTGCGCCTGCATCAGGGAGAGCAGTCCCCCGGAGAGGATCTGTGCACGGTTCAGATCACCTTTGACAAGGGATTTCACACCAGCCTGACGCTCTGTGCCGATACGAGGCTGCTGTACCGGATGGCCAGCAATTCCTTTCATGAGGAATCGGTCAGCGCCGAGGATCTTGAGGAGTTCAGCAAAGAATATTTCAATGTGCTCTGCGGAAGGATCGCCGGAGCCATGTTTCGGGCCACGAAGGTTCCGGCTCATTTCAGCCCGCCCGTATTTTACCACGGACGCTATGAGCCTGAGGGACGGGAGATACAATTCATGCTTACATATTCCAATGAACAGTACGGAGGCGCGCAGTTCATCCATCACGTGCCGTGTTCCGAAGGGGACGGGGAAGTTTCGGAGGATAACTGAGAGAGGGGGCATAGAAAATGAGTAAACGGATTATGGTGGTAGATGATTCCAGGCTGGTGCGGGTCCAGCTGGGAGATGTGCTGAAGGGGACAGATTACGAGATTGCGGCGTACTGCCGGAGCGGGGAGGACGCAATTGCCCAGTATGGCGAGGTGAAGCCCGATCTGGTGACCATGGACATTATCATGCAGGGGATGGACGGGCTGGATGCTTCCGAGATCATTTTGAAGGAGCATCCGGAGGCGAGGATCGTCATGGTCTCCTCCCTGGCGTACGACGATACCTTTGAGAGGGCTAAGGCCATCGGTGCCAGGGGCTTCGTGGACAAGCCTTTTCATAAAGACCAGCTTTTAAAGGTGTTTGAACAGGCGCTCAGTTAATCGGCGTGCGGCGGAGAGGAGCGGCCGCAGTCTCCGGTTTCCGCAAAAAACGGCGGCTGACCCTGCGTTTTCCGGTCAGCCGTTGTTTTTTTATGGGCAGAATCCGCAGGGAACATTCCTACATGCCGTATCCGATCCTCCGGAGCAGTCCCTGCATCTGCCGCACGCCCCGCCTCTGGGAGGTTATGGTGGATTCCAGCATGGGGATCAGCCCTTCGCAGACCTCGTAGTGGAGGGCGTTTTCCGCCATGGATATGGCGCCCAGGTGGTGCGGGATCATTTCCAGCATGAAATTGGCGTCGACGGAATTTGTCTGGCGGGCAAATTCCATGTCGGTGAACATGATCTCCAGGATCTGGCAGGTCCTGCGGTCGTAAAGGCACAGCTCCTTGTCGCAGTTGAGCAGGCAGGAGCAGGAGCCCAGCAGGGCCTCCATATCGGCCGTCTCCTGTTTTTGTTCCTCGATGATTTGTTCGGCAATGGTCTTTAAGGGGCACCAGCTGCTGTATTTCAATAGATTTTCGGACATCTGTATGGCTGCCTGATGATGGGGGATCATCTGGACAATGAAATTGTTGGAGATGCTTTCCGTGAGGTTTGCCGTCGTCATTTCCCGGACCATGGTGTCTAAAATGCAATAGAAGGTATTCAGATATTCTTTCGTGTCAAAACAGAAGCGTTCGCTGCTTGCCATGAAATCGTCTCCTTAATTTGTGCGTGTTTCCCGCACATACAGGTATGCCCGAAGGGCGCTCCTTAATTTGTGCGTGTTTTTCGAACATACAGGTATGCCCGAAGGGCATTCTTTTTATTTATGGTATGCGGAGGCTTCCTTTTTGTGCGGCGGGACAGGATACTCTCTGAAGCCTTCCGGAATTTTTGACAAAAAATATTTTTATGAGAAAAAATGGTTGACAGGATGGTTAGACGGTGCTAACATATAGATGGTTAGGAAAATCTAACCATTCTTTTTCGAGGTGAGTTAGCGAATACTTACTGCGCGGCCGGCATAACTGAGGCCCGCAGCAAAGAAGGGAGGAAGAGGATGCCGCTTACGCTTGCAGCAGTGGGAGAAGAGAATATGATCCAAAGGATAGGAGGAAAGCCGGAGGTGCGGGCGCATTTGGAAAATCTGGGCTTTGTCTCCGGCGGGACGGTGACGGTTATTTCCGCCATGGGGGGAAATCTGATCGTGAACGTGAAGGAGTCCAGGGTGGCCGTCAGCAGGGAGCTGGCGGGAAGGATCATGGTGCGGACTGCAGAAGGTTTAGGGACCGTGCCGCAGAAACATAAAAAATGAGGAGGATTCCGTATGAGGACACTGAGAGAGACAAAAATCGGCGATACTGCCGTCGTGGTAAGGCTCCACGGAGAGGGAGCGGTCAGGCGCAGGATCATGGACATGGGCATTACCCGAGGCGTGGAGATTTACGTGCGCAAAGCGGCCCCCCTGGGAGATCCGGTGGAGGTGACGGTGAGGGGCTATGAGCTTTCCCTCCGGAAAGCGGACGCAGAAATGATCGAGGTCAGCTAAGGTACAGAGCAGGCTTATTTTTTGGATCCGAAGTTAGCGAAAGCTAATTGCGGGAAGGACATTTATAGAAAGGATATTTATAGAAAGGACAAAGGGTTATGGACGTGAAAATCGCCCTTGCGGGGAATCCCAACTGCGGGAAGACGACATTGTTCAATGCGCTGACCGGTTCCAATCAGTTTACAGGGAACTGGCCCGGCGTCACGGTGGAGAAAAAGGAAGGAAGGCTAAAGAAGCATGACGACGTGAAGATCATGGACCTTCCCGGAATTTATTCCCTCTCTCCCTACACGCTGGAGGAGGTGGTGGCGAGAAATTACCTGGTTACGGAACGGCCCGATGCCGTTTTGAATATCATCGACGGCACCAACCTGGAACGGAATCTTTATCTGACCACTCAGCTTCTGGAGCTTGGGATTCCCGTGGTGGCGGCTGTCAACATGATGGACGTGGTCAAAAAAAACGGTGACAGGATCAATACGGCAGAGCTTTCCAGACGGCTTGGCTGCAAAGTGGTGGAGATCTCGGCTTTAAAGGGCACGGGAATTATGGAGGCTGCGGAGGCGGCAGTGGAGGCTGCGGCAGAGACAGGAGCCGTGCCGGCCCACAGCTTTTCCGGGGCGGTGGAGCATGCCCTGGCCCATATTGAGGAGGCGGCCGTACATGACATGCCAAAGGAGCAGCAGCGGTGGTATGCCGTCAAAATCTTTGAGCGGGACGAAAAGGTCCTGGAGGAGTTGAAATTAGACAAGGAGAAGCTGGCACATATTGAGGAGGATATCCGGGCGGCGGAGAAGGAGCTGGACGACGATGCGGAGAGCATTATCACCAACGAACGATACGTCTATATTGCTTCGGTCATCAGGGGCTGTTATAAGAAAAAGAATGGGGGCGGCCTGTCAGTTTCCGACAGAATCGACCGGGTGGTGACCAATCGGTTCCTGGCCCTTCCGGTTTTTGCCCTTGTGATGTTTTTCGTCTATTATGTGTCCGTGAGCACGGTGGGGAGCGCTGCCACCGACTGGGCAAACGACGGCGTCTTCGGTGACGGCTGGTATCTGTTCGGCATGGGGCGGGACGGGTATGAGGCTGCGGCAGAAATGGGGGAGCCGGATCCGGCAGACTACGGCGTCTGGATCCCCGGCATTCCCGGACTCATCGAAAGGGGCCTTGATGCGGCGGGCTGTGCAGACTGGCTCCGCGCCCTGATCATCGACGGCATCGTGGCCGGCGTGGGAGCGGTGCTTGGCTTTGTGCCGCAGATGTTGGTGCTGTTTTTGTTCCTGGCATTTTTGGAGAGCTGCGGCTACATGGCGAGGATTGCCTTTATCATGGATCGGATCTTCCGCAAGTTCGGCCTTTCCGGGAAGTCCTTTATCCCGATGCTGGTGGGTACAGGCTGCGGCGTGCCGGGAATCATGGCCTCCAGGACCATTGAAAATGACAGGGATCGAAAGATGACCATCATGACCACCACCTTCATTCCCTGCGGGGCAAAGCTTCCCGTCATCGCCCTGATTGCAGGCGCTATGTTTGACGGAGCCTGGTGGGTGGCTCCCAGCGCTTATTTTGTGGGAATTGCAGCTATTATAATTTCCGGCGTCATGTTAAAGAAGACGAGGATGTTCGCAGGAGATCCGGCTCCCTTTGTCATGGAGCTTCCCTCTTATCATCTGCCCACTGCCGGAAGCGTGCTGCGGGCCATGTGGGAGCGGGGCGCATCCTTTATCAAAAAGGCCGGGACCATCATCCTGCTGGCGGCCATCCTGGTGTGGTTCACCTCCTCCTACGGCTTTGGGGAGAACGGCTTCGGCGCCGTGGAGATGGACGAGAGCCTTCTGGCCTTTGTCGGAAAGGGCATTGCCTGGATCTTTGCGCCCCTGGGCTGGGGACACTGGCAGGGGGCCGTGGCATCTGTCACGGGCCTGATTGCCAAGGAGAACGTGGTCGGAACCTTCGGCGTGCTCTTCGGCGGCTTCGACGAGGTGGCGGAGAATGGCTGGCAGATCTGGGCCAACATGCGGATAGCCTTCACGCCTCTGGCGGCGTACTCCTTCCTGATCTTCAATCTCCTCTGTGCGCCCTGCTTTGCGGCCATCGGCGCCATCAGGCGGGAGATGAACAGCCCGAAATGGACCTGGTTTGCCATCGGCTATCAGTGCGCATTCGCTTATGTGACTGCATTTATCGTATACCAGCTTGGCCTTCTCTTTACCGGAAACGTATATGTCCCCGGCATAGCGGCGGCGGCGGTCCTTATGGCAGGTATTTTATATCTGCTGTTCAGGCCCTGTAAAGAGAGCCGGACCTTCACGGTGAAGGCCCGAACATAAACCTCTGGTGTTCCCCAATCGTATTTTCCTTATAAAAAGAAGAGGGACTGTCTGCGAAAAACAGGCGGTTCTTTTTCTTTCTGAAGCTTCAGGGCTCTTTTTTCCTGACGGTTTCCGGTGATTTCAGGTAGGAAGCATTTCCGGCTCTGCGTTCGGCTGTTCCAGGATGTAAAAAGAGAGATGCAGGACCAGCCGTTCTTTGGCGTTTTCAAAGTCAATGCCGGCGATTTTCCTGATGCGTTCCAGGCGGTAAAAGAGGGTGCTCCGGTGGATAAAGAGGGCCTTCGCCGTCTGGAGGACATTCCGCTCCAGCTCCAGATAGACCTTGAGGGTCTGGTAAAGGGCAGTGCCGTTTTCCTGATCGTAGCGTTTTAAGGACAGAAGCTTGTAGGAGCAGAGAAGCTCCGGAGGCAGTGCCTGCGTCCCTTTGTCCAGGAAAAATTCCAGAATATAATCGTCGAACCGGTAGTACCAATTCATACTGGCGCTTTTAAGGCCCAGCTCCAGTGCGGTCCTGGCCTGGCGGTATCCCTGGGGGAGCAGCATGAAATCAAAGATTTCAGAGCTGGCCCCCATTTTCAACAGGCCCTCCCTGAGAAGGATCGCAAGGCTGCTCAGCACGTCGGAAATACGGGTGCCGGAATAGGAGAGGTTTACGATGACCGTGATGCCGCCGCTGTGTAAAAAGGCATGGCCGTCGGGAATCTGCGCCTCGATATGCCCGATGGTGGCGGCGGAGGAGAGCATGCGGATGTTCTGCTGCCTGGTTTCCAGCCGCAGGCACAGGTAATGGTCGCTGCGCTCCCAGCTTAAAAAACCGAGCATATTCATGACGGCGGAAAGCTCCCGGATCTCCCCGTCCAAAAACCGCCGGAAAAAGTCTTCCATGTCGTTTCCCATGTTGAATAAAAACAGGCGGTTGTTCTGTATGGAGGAGAGGATCAGTCCGGCCAGATGGGACAGGATATGGTACTGGCCTGGGCGGATGGGGGTTTCCAGCTCGTCTACGCAGATCCGCCCCAGATACCTGCCGTCGTTCCGGAGGTTCATATAGAGGATCGGATACCCTCTCTGTTCGGCGGAAAAGAGACAGACCTGGGTGGTGCTTAAGGTGCTTAAGTATTCCGGGTCCACTTTGAAGTCGTTGATCAGACTTAAGGGGACGATGTTCCATCCGGTCCTGGCGTCCCGTTCCCACACCAGCATTCCCGGCGCCCTGTGGGGACAGGAAATGATGAAGAAATTGGTGTCGTGGACGAAGATCGGGTTCCGGAAAATCTTCAGGCTGGCCTCCAGCATGGCGTCCAGGGGATGGGGCGTGTTCAGGGCCTGGTAAAGCTCCGTGTTCCACCGGACGTACAGGTCGAAGGTGTCCTGCGCCAGGGTGAAGAGCTCCGGAAGGTCTGCCTCGTCTTCGACAATCAGTACAGAGCAGGCGGAGGGGAGTCTGGCCGTATCCGGCTTTCCGGCCACAAGGAAGGAGAATCCGGAGAGATCCTGGGAAAGGAGGCGGGTTTTGTCCGCCGGCAGTGCGTAGAGATAGCGTTCTTCCAGGGGCCGGTCCTTCTGCCAGGGTCTGACGGCTTCCAGACAGGGCCGGTCCTGGTCGGAAAACAGCGTGACCTGAGCGTATTTGTCGGAAAACGCATCTGTCAGGATTTTCATGTTCAATCGGAACAACAGCATGGGGAACCTCCCGGAAAGCTTTTTTGACAGTATAGCACATTTTGGAATAATTGTGAATCATGCCATATGAAAACGACAAAAAGTACGAATGGGCCGGAAAAATCTGAAACAGTATGTCGGATTTACGAAAGGGATTATGCATAATATACTAAAAACATCATGTGAATCTGGAAAAATTATGGAAAGTAACGATTCGCAACCATTAAAAGAAGGGGGTAATGCAGAATGAGCAACGAAAGCAACAAGGCGCCTAAGAAGGGATTGAGCAATACGCTGAAATATTTCTTCGGCGTGGGCGATGCCGGATTCGTCCTGATGAGCAACATCGAGACCTTTTATTTTATGACCTTCCTGACGGACTTTGCCGGCTTCGGCGCGGCGATTGCGGGTATCATCAATTCCGTGTTTACTACGGTGGCCGCCTGCCTCTCCTGGCTGTACGGCGGCATCATTAACGGGACGAAGGCGAAGCGGTGGGGGCGTTACCGTTCCTGGCTGATTATCGTGCCCTGGATGGTGCCTTTCCTGTATGCGTTCATGTTCCTCAGGGTCAGCGACAACGAGATGCTGTCGGCGGTTATTATCATCATCGCTGCGATCCTGTCCCACGTGGTATGGAATTTCGGATACGTGGCCAATGCGACTCTGGTCAGCGTGGTAGGAAAGACGCCGGAGGAGAAGGCGACCCTGGCTTCCTCCCGCGCCACCTGGAACAACATCGGCGGGCTTTTGTTCTCTTATCTGGGACTTCCCTTTGCGACGCTTCTGGCGGGCTATGTGGGCCAGAAGAATCAGTTTGCGGCCGCAGCCTTCTGTCTGGGCATTCTGATGGTGGTGACTTATTTTGCACACTTTAAGATGACCGACGGCTATGAGGAGGTGGAAACGAAGGAACAGGCTTCCGGCGGCAATGACAGGACGAAGGTTTCCATCAGGGAGATGTTCGCTTCCCTGTTCAAGAATCCTCCGCTCATGGTGTTGATGCTGGCAGACCTGGCGAAATGGTGTGTGAAGTTCGTCACGGCGGCTTCTGCCATCTACTATTTCCGTGATGCCATCGGAAATCCCGGCCTGATGACGGCATATACACTGAGCGTTTCTCTGGGAGCCATCGTCGGAGCCTTCGCCATGCGTTATATCGCAAAAATGTTGTCTTCCCGGACGACCATGATCGTATCCTACGGCGGCATGGCGGTCTCCATGTTCCTGATTTATGTGATGTATACCAATCCCACCATCGTCATCGCCCTGATGACCCTGGCCCATGTGTTCTACGGAATGGCCTTTGCGGCTTCTCCCCCCCTCTATGCGGACACCGTCGTATATGCCACCTGGAAGACCGGAAGAGATGCCTCCGGCTGGATTATGGGACTTCAGAACCTGCCCCTTAAGATCGGCGTCTTCATGAGAGGCGTGATCGTGAGCGCATGTCTGGCAGCCGTGGGCTGGCAGTCCGGCGTTGCCCTGGAAGGCGCTTCCCGTCAGGGAATGACCATTGCCTTCGCCCTTGTGCCGGCGGTTCTCTGCCTGGCGGGCATGGTTCTTCTGATGGTCGGCTTTAAGATCACGAAGGAAAAGGTGACTCAGTATCAGGCTGAGATCGACGCAAGAGGTTAATCCGGAAATCGTAGAAATTATATAATTAAGAAAACTGAAAACAGAAATCACCGAAGGTCATAAACCGTAGAAACCGGAAATGACAGAGCCTGTAAATCAAAAAATTGAAGGAGGATGACAACGTGTTAACAGCGGTGCAGAATTTTCTTGAGACCATCAAGCCGGACGGAAAGCCGGACAGATTGCTGAAGCAGTACGAGGGAACTGCGTTTTACCCGCCGAGCCCTGCTTCTACGTATATCAGAGGGAACCGGCATGCGGGCATGGAGCCCCTGATCGACCGGTTCGGCACGACGATTCTCTGGCCGGAGGGCCAGGTGGCGGCTATGCCCCATGTGACGGAAGAAAACAAGGTAATCAAGGACATTACGGAGTGGAGGGATCAGCTCGTTATGCCGGATCTGGAGGCGAACTGCTCCGATCCTGCCCTCTGGGAGCCTTTTGTCAAACAGGCGGAAGAGATCCGGGCAGGCGGAAAGCTGGTCATGGGCTTTATGCCCACCGGCGTGTTTGAGCGGCTCCATTTCCTGATGGGCTTCGAGGATATGCTGATGAATTTCCTTCTGGAGCCGGAGGACATGATGGATCTTTGCAATGCCCTCGGAGAATATCGGTATCAGTATATGAAGCTGATTGTCGACCATATCAAGCCGGACGTGATGCTTTCCCATGATGACTGGGGCTCCAAGAACTCCCTGTTCGTAAGCCCCGACACCTGGCGGGAGTTTATCAAGCCCAATTACGTGAAGACCTACGGCTATATGAAGGAGAAGGGCGTGATTATCATGCACCATGCGGATTCCTTCATGGAGCAGATCGTGGAAGACATGGTGGAGCTGGGCGTAGACATCTGGCAGGGTGTCCTTCCGGAGAATGACATTCCGAAGCTTCAGAAGCAGCTTGCCGGAAGAATGACGCTTATGGGCGGGATTGACGCCTCCGTCGTGGACCGGGCGGATTCCACGGAGGAGGAGATTCGGAAAGAGGTGCGGCGGGCCTGTGAGGCCTATGGGCCGGGCGGGCATTTCATTCCCTGTATTACCTACGGAGGCCCCGGCTGCCTGTTCCCTCATGTGGATCCGATCATTGACGACGAGATCGACCAATATAATAAAGAAGTATACGGAATCTGACGGATATTCGGTGTCCCGGGGAGGCAGCGGCCTTTCCGGGACTTCTTATACTGCGGCGGAAGGTATCCTGCTGCCGGAGCAGCTTTCGTCGCAATATGGACGGTTCCATAAGAAAGACCCATAAGGATGGTGAGGCGTTATGAATGTGGAAGAGGAAAAGGCATATCTTGCGAGGCTGGACTGGCGGGGGCCGGTGAGGCGGGACGTGAAGACTCTGGACGGGCTGGTCCGGGCCCATTTAGAGCAGATCCCCTTTGAAAACCTGGACGTGTTTGACCGGAAGGAGGTTCCGGAGCTTTCGACGGAGGCGCTTTTTGAAAAGATCGTCGCCGGAGGGCGGGGCGGGTTCTGCTATGAGTTAAATACGCTGTTTGAGGAGCTTTTAAAGAGCCTGGGATTTTCCGTCCGGGCGGTTCCGGCCAGGGTGCTGTGGAACAAAACCCTGTTTCCGCCTCTGGCCCATATGCTGCTCCTTTGTGAGCTTGACGGGAAAAAGTACTGCTGTGACGTGGGCTACGGGGGACCGGGCCCAAAAGGGCTGGTGCTTCTGGAGGAAGGGGAGCAGGTGATTGCGGGGGAAGCCTTCCGCATTGCGAAGCGCCCGGAGCCTGGTGTTTTGGAGAGCCTGGGCCTGACGGAAGCGGAGGCGGGAGACGCCTTTTGGATTCTTCGGCTGAGCCATGGGGAATGGAAGCCGGTGCTGTGGTTTCAGGAGCTTCCCTTCTGGCGGCAGGACTTTAAGCTTTTGAATTTTTACTGTGCGAAAAATCCGGAGATCCTGTTTACACACAGACGGGTGGTCAACCTCTGCACCAAAACGGGCAGCAAGGCTCTCATGGACCGGGAGCTGACCGTCCGGGAGGGGGAGGCCGTCCGGAAAAAGACCTATCAAAATAAGGAAGAGCTGGAGCAGGGGCTTTTGGAAGAGTTCGGGATCCGTTTTCCCTTCCTGCAGGAGGATATTTGAGCAGGAAATTGCGAAGCTGGAAATGATCGGAATATTCTGGCAGTATGTCCGTCCAAAGCCTGCTGCGCCAGGCGTTCTGTATTCAATGGATTTTTAGTTTCGCAATTGCCGGTGATGTTTGAGAGGAGAAAGGAGAGTTATGATCAGGAAATACAAAAATCTGTGCAGTCCGATCACCATCGGGAACGTGACCTTCAGAAACCGGATGTTCTCGGCGCCCATGAGCGGGGCGGAGATCACGCCGGAGTGTACGATCGGATCAAAATCCACGGCTTTTTATGAGCTTCGGGCGAAGGGAGGCGCAGCCGCCGTCACTGTGAGTGAGCTGATGGTGCACCCGGAGACGGATGCCTCCCATGCCTATCACCTGAACACAAAGACGGTGGGAAGCGTGGCCAGCTTTACCTATACGGCAGACGCCATCAAGCGGCACGGGGCCGTTCCCAGCGTGGAATTTTCCCATTCCGGCCAGTATGCCGGAACCTATCTGCTGGATAAGAATAAGAAGGAATCCATGACTCAGTACGGGCCGAGCGAGGGTACCCGCCCCGACGGGCTTCCCGTGACGCCCCTGACCAGAGAGCAGATCGGACAGATCGTGGAGGCATACTATGAGAATGCAAGGCTGGCAAAGCTCTGCGGCTTTGAGATGATCATGGTCCACGGCGGCCACGGCTGGCTGCTCAACCAGTTTTTGTCCCCGTATTTCAACCATCGGACCGACGAATACGGCGGAAGCCTGGAAAACAGGGTGAGGATTGTCAGAGAGGTCTTAACGGCCGTGAGAAAGGCAGTGGGGCCAGGCTTTCCCATCGAATTCCGGATGAGCGGCTCGGAGATGTTCAAGGGGGGCTATGGCCTTGACGAGGGCGTCAGGATCGCCCAGGCTGTGGAGGATTTGGTGGATCTGATCCACGTGTCCGCCGGCTCCTATAAGTTCGGCTTTTCCGTGACCCATCCCTCCATGTTCCGGGCCCACGGCTGCAACGTGTTCCTGGCAGAGGAGATTAAGAAGCATGTGTCGAAGCCGGTGGCGGCCATCGGCGGCTTGAACGATCCGGCCATGATGGACGAGCTGATCGGCTCCGGAAAGGTGGACGTGGTGGTTATGGGGCGGGCGCTTCTTGCGGATCCCTTCCTGCCCTCCAAGGTGGAAGAGAACCGGGAGGATGAGATCGTCCGGTGCCTCCGGTGCTTCGTCTGCATGGCGGAACGGGGGACGACCCAGACCAGGCGCTGTTCCGTCAATCCTCTGATCGGCCGGGAATGGGAGGGCATGGATATTCAGCCTGCCCGTAAAAAGAAGAAGGTGCTGGTCGCAGGCGGCGGCGTGGCCGGCCTGGAGGCGGCCGTGACGGCAGCAAGGCGCGGCCATGAAGTCATTCTCTGTGAGAAGAGCGGGAGCCTGGGCGGAATCTTAAAATGCGAGCAGGGCATTGACTTTAAGCATGAGATGTACCAGCTCGGCGTCACTCTGGAGCGGCAGGCCAGGCTTGAAGGGGTGGAGATCCGCCTGAATACGGAGGTTACGCCGGAGTATGCCGAAGAGATCGGGGCGGATGCGGCCATTCTGGCCGTGGGTTCGGAGCCCATCGTTCCGCCCATTCCGGGAATCGACGGAGAAAACGTGGTGGTGGTCAATCGTTATTACCTGGAGAAGGACAGGGTTTCCGGGGACGAGGCAGTGGTCCTTGGCGGCGGGCTGGCCGGATGTGAGAGCGCCGTCCACCTGGCCAGGGAAGGAAAGAAGGTCCACTTGGTGGAGATGCGGGCCGGGCTTGCGCCGGACGCCAATATCCGCCACCGTCCGATCCTGCTGAAGGAGCTGGAGGAGCAGAAGGTGGATTGCAGGCTGGAGCATCAGGGACTCCGGATCACAGGGGAAGGGGTCTGGTGTATGGCGGACGGGAAGGAGGTCCTGGTACCGGGAAGTACCGTGATCTGTGCCGTGGGACAGCGGGCCAGAAAGAACGAGGCGGCGGCCCTCCGGGACATTGCGCCGGTGGTAAAGCAGGTGGGAGACTGCATCCGTCCGGCCAACATCTGCATGGCCGTTTACCAGGGCTACCATGCGGCGATGGATCTGTAGAGCAGAAAAGGGGGGGAAGGCGTGAAGGAGTATAAGGCTTCAGCGTGGCTTAAATTCGTGTTGTTTTCACTGATCGGCGTGTTTGTGTTCTTCATCAATTTCTATGTGCCGGAGTATCAGGTGAAGCTCGGTCCCTGGGAATGGGGGAGGGTCGCAGGCCAGTCCAACGTCCTGGTGTCCCATTTTACCAATTTAGTGAAAGCGGCGCTGTTTAGCGGGAATTTCAAGGCGATGCCTTTTGTCGTGTGGCTGATCGGGGTATACAGTGTGGTGGACCTGTTTTTCATCCGTCCGGACAAGTTCTGGCATACCACGAAGGTGGCGGCCGTGTTTGCCGTCTTTAAGATCGCAGGCTTCGGGCTTTTGTGCTTTGCCGTGGCGGAAGTCTATTTCGGCTGGAATCCGGCTTTTATGGGCTGGTTTTTCGGGCCGGTGGCCTCCCTGGGGGACAAAAGCATCTGCGTGTTCATTATGAACAACATCCTGATCTCCATCTGCATTTCCATTCCGGCGGCGTCCCTGTTCCTGCCGCTTCTGGTGGATTACGGCCTGGTGGATTTTGTAGGCGTGCTGGTGCGGCCTGTCATGCGTCCGGTGTTTAAGCTTCCGGGGCGGGCGGCGGTGATCATGGTGTCGGCCTTTCTGGGGAATTTCTCCGTAGGGCACATTGCCGTCAACGATCAGTACAAGACGGGAAGGATGACGGAGCGGGAGGCCGTGGTGATCGGCACCAGCTTCTCTACCGTGTCCGTAGGCTTTCTGCTGGTCCTGGCCAACAACACGGGCCTCAATGCGGCCGGCCACTGGAACTTATATTTCTGGACAGCCTTCCTGATCACGCTTTTGGTAAGCTTTATCGGCGTGCGGATTTATCCTCTTCGAAAGCTGGCAGATGATTTTTATCCGGAGGCAGAGCCCCAGCCGGAGCTTCCCATTAAAGAGCACTTATTCCGGGTGGCAAAGGAGGAAGCCCTCAAGGCGGCCGGGGAACAGGAGCCTTTGTCAAAGCGGATCTCCTATATTATGAAAGAAACCCTGGGAGTCCTTGGGACGGTGGCTTCCGGAACGGCCTTTTTTGCCACGGCGGGCGTGCTTCTCTATACATACACGCCGCTGGTGGAGTGGATCGGCTGCCTGTTTTATCCCCTGATGCGCCTGTCGATTCCGGCTTCCGAGGCGGTGACGGCCTGCACGGGGGCGGCAGTGTCTTTCATTGAGGTGACCATTCCGGCGCTCCTCGTCACGGTAGGAGACTGGAGCATGCGGACCCGCTACATGATGGCGGTGATCCCGGTCACGTCTATTATCTTTCTGGCCAGCTTCGTCCCCTGCCTGATGGCCACTGACGTGCCGGTGAAATTTAAGGACATGGTGATTGTCTGGCTGGAGCGGATGCTTTTGTCTGTTTTAATTACAGGAATTTTTGCAATGATCCTCTTCCCGTAGCGGGTCAGGCGCCTGCAGACGGGAAAGAGGGAAGAAATGAGGGAGGACCATGGAAACCTGTCGGATCAAGTTTGTCAATCAGAACAGGATAGTGGAGGCGGAAAAGGGAAAGACGCTTCTGGAGGTGGAGATCGAAGCCGGACTGGTGCCGGATGCCCCCTGCGGCGGGAACGGGAAATGCGGAAAATGCGGGGTCCTTGTCGGCGGGAGGGAGGTGCCTGCCTGCCGGCTTCTGGTTCAGGAGGACCTGGAGGTGGAGACCCTGCAGCGGGAAGCGGCAGGCGGGCAGATCCTGATCTCGGGAGCCGGACGGCCGGTGGAATTTAAGCCGGAGCTTGTCTGCCCCGAGGTGGACCGTCCTCTTCTGGCGGCGGTGGATCTTGGCTCCACCTCCATTGTGGCCTACCTGCTGGACGGGGAGAACGGGAAGCTTTTGGGAGTGAGGAGCATGCTGAATCCTCAGAGACAGTACGGCGCAGACGTGGTGATGCGCAGCAGCTATGCCATGGAAAACGGCGCCGGCGCTTTAAGCAGCTGCGTCAGGGAGGCCGTGAACACCCTTCTGCGGGAGGCGGCCTCGGCGAACGGAAGGAGCAGGGAGGAGATCGTCCGGGTGGTTATGGTGGGGAATGCCTGCATGCATCATCTGTTTCTGGAGATTCCCACGGATACCCTGGTCCTGGCTCCCTATGAGCCGAGGGTAAAGGAAGCGGTGGTTATGGAAGCGGCCGGCTGCGGGCTGAAGGTCCATCCGATGGCAGGGCTTTTCTGGCTGCCGAATATCGGCGGCTTCGTGGGAGCGGACACGGTGGGATGCATGCTGGCGTCCGGGTTTGACCGGCTCGACCGGCTGACTCTTTTGGTAGACATCGGGACCAACGGGGAAATGGTTTTGGGAGACCGGCGGGGAATGACCGTCTGTTCTACGGCCGCCGGACCGGCCTTCGAGGGGGCGAGGATCACCTGCGGAATGCGGGGCGGCGAAGGCGCCGTAGACCGTGTATGGACGGAGGGCGGAACCTTAAAGCATCATGTAATCGGAGACGCAGAGCCGGTGGGAATCTGCGGCTCGGGCCTTTTGGATGCCGCCGCCTGCCTTCTGGAGACCGGATATATGGACAGCTCCGGAAAGCTTTCGGAGACCTGGCATTTTGCCCCGAAGGTGTTCCTGAATCAAAAGGACATGCGGGAGCTGCAGCTTGCTAAGGCGGCGGTCGCCGCCGGCATCCGCCTGCTGTGCCGGCACCGGGGCGTGAGTCTGGAGGATATCGAAGAGGTGCAGCTTGCCGGAGCCTTTGGAAATTACCTGAATCCGAAAAGCGCCTGTGCCGTCGGCCTTCTGCCGGGAGAGCTTGAGGGGCGGATCCGGTCGGTTGGAAACGCCGCCGGCATCGGGGCGCAGATCGCCGCCGTCAATGCAGACGAGTTCGAACGGGGGAAGCGGCTGGCAGGGCAGGCGGAATTTCTGGAGCTTGCCATGGATCCGGAATTTCAGGAGGTGTATGTGGACGAGCTGGAGTTTCCGGATATTTGACGCCGGGGAGGATACGGAAGGAGATCGGCTTCTTTCCGGCCGAAACATGTTTCCGGGGTCTTGCCGGTTTGACGGGAAAGGGAAAATCCGGCTGAGAAGAATGGGAGGATTGGATGGAAAAGGGGAAAGCGGTTTGGGAAAAGGGGCAGATGCCGAAGCGGGAGACTGTTTTGAGGAAGGCGGAGGAGTTCGGCTTTGACAGGGCCGTCTCCCTGGACTGCGGGACCCTGAAGCCGCTTGCGCAGGTGCGGGAAATGTGCAGCGCAGGAACCTGCGGGCAGTACGGGAAGAACTGGTCCTGTCCGCCTGCCTGCGGGAGCCTTGCGCAGTGCGGGGAGCAGGCGGCCGCTTATGGGACCGGGATTCTGGTGCAGACAGTCGGAAGGCTGGAGGACAGTCTGGACTATGAGGGGATGAAGGAGGCGGAGGAGAGGCATAAGGCGGCGTTCCTTGCCATGGCGGAATGGCTGCGGAAGCCTTTTCCGGGCCTTTTGCCCCTGGGAGCCGGCTGCTGTACGCTGTGCAAAGCCTGCACCTGTCCGGAGGCGCCGTGCCGGTTTCCGAAAAAGAGGATTTCTTCCCTGGAGGCTTACGGGATCCTGGTGAGCGGGCTGTGCCAAAGCAACGGCGTGGATTATTATTACGGAGCGGGCACCATCGCCTATACCGGCTGTTATCTGCTGTACTGAGGGCCCTCCCTCATTCATGCTGTTCCTCCATTTCCATCAGGTAGAAGGATAAAAGGAGGTAGAGAAGCTCCTCCGGATCGGAAAAATCCGTCTTTAGGATGGCTTTGATTTTTTCCAGCCGGTAAAGGAGCGTGCTTCTGTGGATGAAAAGGGCTTCCGAGGTGCGGGTGATGCTCTGGTGATGCTCCAGAAAACAGCGGGTTGTCCGGTAAAGCTGCGTATGGCCGGACTCGTCGGCATATTTTAATTCCAAAAGCTTCTCGTGACAGATCATGTAGGCGGGAAGCTTTTTTGTGGCCTGATCGTAGACATAATAAAGGGCGATCTGGTTGAACTGGTGGATCCAGCGGGAGGGGGCCTGCAGCCGGCCCATCTGGAGGGCCGTGCAGGCCTGAACATACTGGCGGTAAAAATTAAAGTGCCCAAGCATTTTGCGGCTGTAGCCGGCCGTTAAAAGACTTTCCCGGATAAAGCGGGCCAGCTTCTGGGCGACGCTGTCCTGGCTGAAATGGCAGAGGGTCAGATTGATGAAGACGACGGCGTTTCCCTGATGCTCGATGGCGCAGGAGGAGGGGATGGTGTCTTCCACATAGCTGCAGATGGAGCGCATGGTCAGGTTCTTGATGTCGGAAAGCCCCACGTTGATCAGGACACATTGATAATGGTGAGAGGAAAGCCAGCCGGAGGCAGATAACTGCTGGCTGATCTCCACGTAATCGGCTCCCGGCGTGGTGAGCAGGTGAAAAAACACCTTGTGGAGGGCGTAGGAGCTGTCATTGCTTGGAAGGGCGTTGGTGGAAAGGGCGTGGGAGATCATTTTTGCCAGGTATTCCAGAAGGAATCCGAAGGTGTCGTCCAGGGGAACGCCTCCCTCGGAGATCATCAGCCGGTAAATGGTCTTTTTGGATTTGCAGATATTCACACAGAGCTTCGGCGTCGCCACCTGGTTGCCGGGATAATAAAAATATCCGGTCCGGTTATAGGCTTCCTCATAATTGATGTCCTGCTTGAGGGCGTTGACCAGAGGCTGGGTAAGCTCGTTGGAGCCCAGGACCGAATTTTTTAGCTTCCCGTAGGAAAGCTTTTTCGAGGCGATGATGGTGAAATCCATGCCGATCACCATCATGGGATTGGGGATGACGGCATCCGTCAGGTCTACCAGGTTCTGAACCGGGGCGTTTTCAAGGCGGGAGTCCATCAGCCGCTGGTTCCACTGCTCATAGAGGTCGAAGATTTCGTGGAGGAAGGCAAAAAGCCGGTTCAGGTCCGTGCCGCCCGGAAGGAAGCAGCAGTTCGGCCGGGCCTGTTCGGAGGGCCCGGAGGAATCTCCCACGAAGATCATCATGTTTTTCAGCAGGTGGTGGCCGGGAAGGGCGTGGCGGGTCCCGTCCACCAGATAGATCAGGCCGCCCGGACTGCTCACCTTTCCGTCATAATAAACAGGATATTTTAACAGAGGGTCACAGGAGACCCAGTCGGACACCCGGATGTCCGCATATTGTTTTTTTAAATGATATACGATCAGACTTGTGCTCAGACGCAATGGCTTTCTCCTTCTGTGAAAGGTTTGGGCAGGAAACCCGCCTTTTTCCCGATTATATAATAAAAGTACCTGGTCTGTAAATGAAAACAAAAAACCTTCCTACAAAACGTAGGAAAATCGAACGTAAAATCAACAGTTTTGGCGATAGAACAATATGCGGGAATATGATAAGCTTTTAGAAGAAGAATTGTGCAGAATTACCAAAAATGAGGGAGGGAAAGAAATGATCATCATTGGTGAAAAGATTAATGGTTCCATTCCGGCAGTTGCGGAGGCGATTGCAAAACGGGATTCGGAATTCATTAAGGAGAGAGCCAGGATCCAGACGGAGGCGGGCGCCACTTACATAGACTGCTGCGCGTCCGTGCCGGAGGCGGAAGAGGTGGAAACCCTGAAATGGATGATCGACTGTATCCAGGAGGTGAGCGATCTTCCGATCTCGGTGGACAGCCCCAGCGCAGACGTGATCGCACAGGTGTTTCCGTACTGCAGGAGGCCGGGCCTGATCAACTCCGTTTCCGGAGAAGGGGACAAAATCGACCGGCTGTTTCCGATGATCGCCGACACGAAGTGGGAAGTGATCTGCCTGCTGTCCGACGATTCCGGCATTCCCAAGTGTGCTGCGGACCGTCTGAAGGTGTTCGATTTTATCATGGAGAAGGCGAAGGAATACAACATCAGTCCCAGCCGTCTTCATATCGATCCGCTGGTAGAGATGCTGTGCACGTCGGAGGACGGGATCGCCATGAACGTGGAGGTGATCCGCACCGTCCGGGAAAAATATCCGAACATCCACATTACGGCGGCCGTCAGCAACATTTCCTTTAACCTCCCGGTGAGGAAGATGGTAAACCTGGGGTTCACGGTTCTTGCCATGAATGCCGGCCTGGACAGTGCGATTCTGGATCCCACCAACCGGGACATGATGGGCGTGATCTATGCGACGGAGGCGCTTCTCGGACTGGATGATTACTGCATGGAATATATCAGCGCATACCGGGAAGGAATTTTCGGACCGAAGAAATAAGCTGTACCGTGGGGGGCGGAGGAGTATTTATAAAACAAGGCAATACAGGAATGATAAAAATGGAGGGAAAGAAAATGGCAGGAATCAAAGAAGTGTATGAACTGGTGGCAAAGGGAAAGGCAAAGCTGATTGCGGCGGCCGTTCAGGAAGCGCTGGACGCAGGCTGTGAGGCGGCGGCCATCTTGAATGACGGCATGATTGCGGCCATGGACGAGGTCGGCGCAAAGTTTAAAACGGGAGAGATTTTCGTTCCGGAAATGCTGGTGGCGGCAAGGGCCATGAAAAAGGGCGTGGAGGTTTTAAAGCCCCGCCTGGCTTCCGGCGCTTCCGGTGCGGCCGGCAAGGTGATCATCGGAACCGTGGCAGGCGACCTTCACGATATCGGAAAGAATCTGGTCGCCATGATGCTTGAGTCGGCGGGCTTTGAGGTGATCGACCTGGGCGTGGATGTGCCCAAGGAGAAGTTTATCGAGGCCGTGGAGCAGAATCCGGATACGAAGATCGTTTGCTGTTCCGCACTGCTGACCACGACGATGCCGTCCTTAAAGGATACGGTCACCCTGCTGAATGCGGCGCCGTTCCGTTCTGCGATTAAGGTGATGGTGGGCGGCGCCCCGATCACCCAGGCCTTTGCCGACGAGATCGGCGCGGACGCTTACACCGAGGATGCAGCCTCCTGCGCACAGCGCGCGAAAGAGCTGGTGGCATAGACAGTTTCTTAAATCCCATATAGACACTCAGCCGGCCCCCGCAGATGTTTGCGGGGGCCGGCGGCAAGCGGGGCCATGGAAAAGAGCCTGGAAGGCTGTAGGATCCGTCCTTGGGGGAGAGCGAAAAGGGGATCAAAGGCTGAAGGACAATAAAATGCTGTTTTATGTCACCTACGTGCCCTTTGAAGACGGGGCGGGGCGGTGATTTCGGGAATGAAAGGCCCATAATGGAGGAAAGTTTTCCGCAGAGCCAAAAAAGCGCTTGCAATCCCCCGGAAAATATGCTATAGTTTATACGATAAAAATATGACAGGATGATGAAGAGTGGGCGCAGGTCCACTCTTTCTTTTGCGCAGGGGTGCAGGGAGGCCGCAGGTTCGCCGGACTGTGGACCTGCGGCCGGGAAGGAAAAGACGGGAGCGGGCTATGCTGACACGGAGAGAAGACATTGAAAGACGGACGGAGGAGCTTTTGCAGCCGATTATTTCGGAGCGCCGGTTTGAACTGGTGGACGTGGAGTTTGTCAAAGAGGGCGGAAACCGTTATCTGAGGGCTTATATTGACAAGCCGGGCGGGATTGCGGTGGACGACTGCGAAACGGTGAGCCGCGCTTTGAGCGAGCTTTTGGACCGGGAGGATTACATCGCGGACAGCTATATCCTGGAGGTCAGCTCTCCGGGGCTTGGGAGGCCGTTAAAGAAGGAAAAGGATTTTGCAAGGAGCATGGGGGAAGAGGTGGAGATCCGTCTGTACCGCCCCAGGGACCATGAAAAAGAATTCCGGGGAGTCCTGACGGGGTATGACGGAGTCCGGGTGACGATTGAAACGGAAGAGGGAGAGAGCCTGTCTTTTGAAAAGGGAGAGATCGCTTTGATCCGGCTGGCCTTTGATTTTTAAGGAGCGGCGGGCGGAAATCGGAAAAAGACTGTTTGATGATAGAAAGAACACGTCCCGGAGGGGAAGCAAAGAGGAGGAAACGGAAAAATGAAAGAAAACAAAGAATTGAAGGAAGCCCTTGAGCTTTTGGAAAAGGAGAAGGATATCAGTAAAGAAACTCTTCTGGAAGCCATTGAGAATTCTTTGATTCAGGCATGCAAAACCCATTTTGGCGGGAGAGCAGATAACGTAAAAGCTGTCGTGGACAGAGAAACCTATAATTTCTCCGTATATGCTGAACGGGAGGTGGTGGAGGAGGTGGAGGATCCGCTTCTTCAGATTACTCTGGAGGCGGCCAGGGAGATCGATCCGCATCTGGGGATCGGCGACGTGGCCCAGGTGCAGATCAAGTCAAAGGAGTTCGGGCGGATCGCCACCCAGAATGCCAAGAACGTGATTCTGCAGAAGATCCGCGAGGAGGAACGGAAGGTCCTGTTCAACCAGTATTACGGGAAAGAAAAAGAGGTGGTTACCGGCATCGTCCAGAGGTATCTGGGAAAGAATGTCAGCATCAATCTTGGCAAGGTAGACGCCATGCTGAATGAAAACGAGCAGGTAAAGGGAGAAACCTTTCTGCCTACGGAACGGATCAAGGTTTATATCCTGGAGGTCAGGGATATGACAAAGGGGCCGCGGATCCTGGTGTCCAGAACCCATCCGGAACTGGTAAAGCGGCTGTTTGAGTCGGAAGTGACGGAGGTGAAGGACGGCATTGTAGAGATCCGCAGCATTGCCAGGGAGGCAGGCTCCAGAACAAAAATGGCCGTACATTCCAATGATCCCAACGTGGACCCGGTGGGGGCCTGCGTAGGCCTGAACGGAGCCAGAGTGGGGGCAGTCGTGGAGGAGCTTCGGGGAGAAAAAATCGATATTATCAACTGGAGCGATAATTCGGCCCTCCTGATCGAAAATGCCTTAAGCCCCGCCAAGGTGATCTGCGTCGTGGCGGACGATGACGAAAAGACAGCCCAGGTAATCGTGCCGGATTACCAGCTTTCCCTGGCCATCGGGAAAGAGGGGCAGAATGCAAGGCTTGCGGCCAGGCTGACTGGCTTCAAGATTGATATAAAGAGTGAGACTCAGGCGAGAGAGTCCGGCCTTCTGGAAGAGATCGGATACGAGGAAGGCATGGAAGGCGAGTATGACAGCTACGAGGATTATGACTACGAGGGAGGCTATCCGGAGGACGGCTATGCCGGAGATTACGAGGAAGCAGGCTATGAGGAGGGCTGTCCGGAAGGCGGTTATGCAGAGGATGGTTACGCAGACGGTGGTGAAGGAGGCGATTATGCGGACGGCAGTTATCAGGATAACGATTATGGGGCGGAAGATCCTTTTCAGGCAGGAGCCGAAGGAAACAGCCATGACGGCAGTCTGCCGCAATGATTCCCGGCGGAGTGTGATTGTATGAGTGTAAAAAAGAAAAGCCCACAGAGACAGTGCGTCGGCTGTAACGAGATGAAGGATAAGAAGGACCTGATCCGGATCTTGAAAACGGCCGGGGGGGACATTATCCTGGATGCTACCGGAAAGAAAAACGGACGCGGTGCATATCTGTGTTTTAACAGGGAGTGCCTGGAACGGGCGGCAAAGGGAAGGGGCCTGGAGCGTTCCTTCAAAATGCCGGTTTCCGCCGAGGTTTATGAACAACTCAGAAAGGAGCTGGAAGCGATTGAGAACGGACAGAGTGCGGCCGCTTCTCGGCCTGGCCATGAAGGCCGGCAAGCTGGTGAGCGGTGAGTTCCTGACAGAGAAGGCTGTTAAAACAGGAAAGGCCACGTTGGTAATAGCAGCAGAGGACGCGTCAGACAATACAAAGAAAATGTTCACGAATATGTGTACTTACTATAAAGTTCCTTTGTAC
>CATJIW010000132.1 GCA_949740745.1 uncultured Lachnospiraceae bacterium
AAGATCGTGGCGGCGGGCGGCGATTACCGGAAGATCCGCTTTACCTTCCAGGAATATTTCCGCAGGATGACCGGGGAGCCGCAGCGGTGGGGCGAGCCCTTCTCCGCCCTTCTGGGGGCCTATGACGCCCAGCTTGGCTTCGGTCTGCCTTCCATCGGGGGCAAAGACAGCATGTCCGGTTCTTTTAACGATCTGGACGTGCCGCCGACCCTGGTTTCCTTTGCGGTGGACATTGCCAGCGATAAGACCATTATCACACCGGAGCTTAAGAAGGCCGGGAACAAGCTGGTGCTCTTTACCATTGACCGGGACGAATACGACATGCCCGTCTACGCCCAGGCCATGGACCAGTACGGGAAGTTCTTTGAGGACGTCGTAGCCGGAAGGATTATTTCTGCCTATGCCCTGGAGCGAAACGGCATTGCAGAGGCGGTGACGAAGATGGCCTTCGGAAACCGGAAGGGCGTAAAGCTTGAGCATGACGTGGCGCTGGAGGATCTCTTTGCGGCGGGCTGGGGCAATCTGGTCGCAGAGGTGCCGGACGGAAAGGTATCAGAGCTTTCCGGCCGTTACCGGGTCATCGGAGAGGTGACGGATAAGGCCTTCGTGGAATACGGCTCCGTGAAGCTTGCCCTTGAAGCACTTCAGTCGGCCTGGGAGGCGCCTTTGGAGAAGGTGTTCCCCACGGTCTCCGGCGTGGCGGAGACGGCGGTGAGAGATACGGTTTATAAGGCGGACAGCGTATATGTGTGCCGGCATAAGACGGCGAAGCCCACGGTATTTATTCCGGTGTTCCCCGGCACCAACTGCGAGTACGACAGCGCAAAGGCGTTTGAGGCGGCGGGGGCCGATGTGATTACCAGAGTCCTCAAAAATATTACGGCGGAGGATATCCGGGATTCGGTGGAGATCTTCGAGAAGGCCATTTCCAGGGCGCAGATCGTTATGTTCCCCGGCGGCTTTTCCGCCGGCGACGAGCCGGAAGGGTCGGCCAAATTCTTTGCGACGGCCTTCCGCAACGCCCGCATGACGGAGGCGGTGCAGAAGCTTCTTAACGAGCGGGACGGCCTGATGCTTGGCATCTGCAACGGCTTCCAGGCGCTCATTAAGCTGGGCCTTGTGCCCTACGGTGAGATCAGGGAGCAGAAGGAGGATTCGCCGACCCTGACCTACAATACCATCGGCCGTCATATTTCCAAAATGGTATATACGAAGGTGGTGTCCAATAAGTCGCCCTGGCTTCAGAGGGCGGAGCCTGGGAAGGTTTACTGCACGCCGGCTTCCCACGGTGAGGGCCGGTTCGTGGCAGACGGGGAATGGCTTGAGAAGCTGTTTGCAGGCGGCCAGGTGGCGACCCAGTACGTAGACGAGTTCGGCGTTCCCACCATGAACGAGGCCTGGAATCCCAACGGCTCCTATCAGGCGGTCGAGGGCATCACGAGCCCTGACGGGCGCATTTTCGGAAAGATGGCCCACATCGAGCGCAAGGGCCCGTCCGTGGCCGTCAACATTTACGGCGACCAGGATCTTCAGGTGTTCGAGTCCGGCGTAGAGTATTTTAGATAAAACAGGATGGTCAGAGGGGGATGGCAATGAGAAATTCAAAAAGCATCGGAAAAAAGATCGGAATATTCTGTTTTGCGGCGGTTGTGGCGCTGGGATTTTCGGGCTGCGGGGACAAGGGCCCGCTGGATCCCAAGGATCCGGTGTCGCTGACCGTCTGGCATTATTATAACGGCTCTCAGCAGGCGGCCTTTGATGCGCTGGTGGAAGAGTTTAACGATACGGTGGGACAGGAAAAGGGAATCTATGTGGAAGGATTTTCTCAGGGCTCCGTTTCTGACTTGGAGACTGCGGTGCGGGACTCCATTGCGGGAAAGGTGGGGGCTGACGCCATGCCGGACATCTTCTCCTCCTATGCGGACACTGCATACGAGGTGGAGCAGGCCGGCGCCCTGGCCGATCTGTCCGGTTATCTTGACGAAAAGGAGCTGGAGCAGTATGTGGACTCTTATATTGAGGAAGGACGCATCGCCTCCGACGGTTCGCTGCGGATTTTCCCTACGGCGAAATCCACGGAGATCATGATGATCAATAAGACGGACTGGGATAAATTTGCAGATGCGACGGGGGCTTCCCTGGACGCCCTCGCCACCGTCGAGGGGGTCACTGCCACCGCCAGAGCGTATTATGAATGGACCGACGGCCTTACCCCGGACATCCCGGAAGACGGCAGGGCATTTTACGGCAGAGACGCCGTGGCCAATTATTTTGTTATCGGGATGCAGCAGCTGGGCGTGGAGATCTTCCAGGTGGAGAACGGAGAGGTGACCTTGAATGTGCCGGAGGAGGAGCTGTACCGGTTATGGGAAAACTATTATGTTCCCATGGTAAAAGGCTATTTCGGCGCTTACGGCTCCTTCCGTTCCGATGACGTGAAGACGGGGGACATTCTGGCATATACGGGCTCTACTTCCTCTGCCATGTATTTTCCGGATCAGGCAGAGCTGGACGACGGAAGCTACGCCATTGATTATATCGTGCGGATGGCCCCTGTGTTTGAAGGGGGAGAGCGCTGCGCCGTGCAGCAGGGCGCAGGAATGGTCGTCAGCAAGTCGGATGAAAAGCATGAATATGCCGCCGTGGAGTTTTTAAAATGGTTTACCCAGGCGGAGAATAATCTGGAGTTCGGCTGCGTGTCCGGTTATCTGCCTGTACGCAAGGAAGCGAACAGCGTGGAAAAGCTGGATCAGGTGATCGAAGCGCAGGGGCTGACGGTGGCTCCGAAAACCTATGACTGCCTGACCGCCATTTTTAAAGAGATGGACTGCCTGACTCTTTATACAAATAAGAGCTTTGAAAACGGATCCGCCGCCAGAAAGGTCCTGGAGTATCATCTGGCCGACCGGGCGGCCGAAGACCGCCAAAGCGTCATGGCTGCGCTGGCACAGGGAAAAAGCCTGGAGGAGGCGGCAGCGCCTTTTGTGACCAGGGAGGCATTCGAAGAATGGTACCGTTCCTTCTGTGACGCATTGGACGATGCCGTAAACAAATAGAGGTACGCCAAATGAAGCAGGACGAGAGTCGAAAAAAGAAAAAGCTGACCATATTCAAATTTTTCCTGATTCCGCTGATTTTAATAATGCTGATACAGAGCGCCATTACCATCGGTACCCTGGTGGTAAGGCGCACTGCCGAGACGCTGGAAGAGTATTCCGGCGGCATGATGAGGCGGCTGGTGGAGAACAGACAGGTGATCCTGCAGAATGACATGAATCAGAGGTGGGCGTCCATTTCCGATCAGGAGGGCTTTCTGAATAACCGGCTGGAGCAGTTCCTGACGGAGGAGGGCGGAGGACTGGAGGAGGTCCTTCAATCGGAGGAACTGAAGGACCGGCTTCTGGAGCAGCTCTTCCCGGAATGCCTGAGCATTCTGCAGAATAACTCCACGACGGGAGTGTTTCTGATCCTGACAGGAGCGGATTCGGGGGAGGCGGGCGATTATGCCGGAGTTTTTGTCCGGGATTCGGACCCCCACACCAATCCGGTAAATTATACGGATCTTCTGCTGGAGCGGGGGAACAAGCAGCTATCCAGGGCGTGGAACGTTCCCCTGGATACCCATTGGACGACTCGCTTTTCCATGGAAGGGTCCGGCAGGAATCCGAAGGATTCTTATTTCTACGAGCCGTGGCGCGCCGGAGCGGAATATCCGGAGGCCGATACGGAGGATCTGGGATACTGGTCCCTTCCCTTCTCTCTGGAAAAGGAGAATCCGGATGCTTATGAGATGATTACATATTCCATTCCCCTGCGGTATGACGGACAGGTGTACGGCGTGCTGGGAGTTGAAATTTCCTGTCGGAGCCTGTATAGCTATTTTCCTGCGGCGGAGCTGAACAGCTCCCGGCAGTCCGGTTATATGCTGGCCGTCAAAAAGGAGGACGGAAGCTATGCCCCTTTGACGGGGAAGGGGATGCTGTATGACCTGATCCGTTCCAAAAACCAGAATTTTCTTCTGCAGGAGACAGAATACGACAGGCTTTCTCTGGTGCAGGAGGCAGAACTGACCGGGCAGGGGGTGTATGCCGTCGTATGTCCGCTGGAGCTGTATGAAAAAAACGTGCCGTATGAAGACACCGACTGGGTGCTGCTTGGCCTGAATACGGAGAAAGAGCTGTTTGGCATGAGCCGCCAGCTCTATTTTTGGATGGTTGTCGCCGTCCTGATCGGCCTGGCCTTCGGTGTTTTCGGCATCTATATTCTGGTGCGGCATCTGACCCGGCCGGTGCAGCGCCTGATGCATTGCATCATGGAGGGGAGTGCGGGCCTGCAGAACTTTAAATCCTCCAATATTCTGGAGATCGATGCCCTCTATGAGGTAATCAGCGATCTGACGGAGCGGCAGAGGGAAGCGGAAAATATTCTTCTGGAAGAAAAGGAGCGATATAAGGTGGCCCTTGAGTCTTCCAAAGATATCTTTTTTTCCTATGACCTGCAGAATCAGGTTCTGGATCTGGTCAACCATAGAACCATGAGCGGCCGGTGGAAGTGCCCCAAATCCGAGAGCGGTTTCATCAATCCGGATTATATTTACGAACCGGACCGGGAGGAAACGCTGGAAGCGATAGGGCAGGATCCGGACAATCCCTGTGCGGAGTTTCGTATGCGATGGCCGGAAGAGTCGGAATTTAACTGGGTCGCCCTTTCGGGCAAGGTCGTTTATGATACCGACGGACAGCGCTGGAAGCTGGTGGGAAGCATCCGAAACATCCAGGAGCAGAAGGAACGGGAAGCGGAGCAGCGCAGGAAAAATATGCTGGACGGCGTTACGGGGCTCTATGCCTTTGGCGCCGGCATGGAGTTTTTGTCCCAGGCCCGCAGAAAGAAGCCGCAGGGCGTAATGGTTCATCTGCGCCTTCATAATCTGAAGGACATCAACGAAAAAAACGGAATCGTATTTGGAGATATGATTCTGGAAACCATTGGAGGGATGCTTCAGGAGGGATGCCGGAGATTTACCGAAGAAGCAGGCGGCCCGGCCATTGCCCTGCGGCTGAATCAGGAGGAATTCGTTCTGTGGCTGGAAGGGGCGTCAAAGGAAGAGGGCGCCCGGCATGTGAAGGCTTTACTGGACAGCATTGACGCCGGTTATGACGAGGAGATTTTCCATGTGCATCTGTACGCAGGCCTGTGCTGCGGAGACGCAGAGCAGTCTGCAGAGAAGCTGATCCGCAGGGCGAAGCAGGCCGGGAGCCTGGCCGGCCCGTCTGCCGGGCGGCAGCTTTTTTACGAGGAACTTCCTTCCGGCAGCCAGGGCGTTTTGCCGGCGCTGCAGGGGCAGGAGGCCGGCAGTCTGGGCTACGACAAGAATACGAGCCTTGTTTCTGTCGCCCTGAACCTTTTTGGCCGGGGATCCAATTTCCCTGCGCAGATGCTGCTGATGCTGCAAAAGATCGGGCGCTTCTACCAGGCCGGCGGCGTGCTGGTTTCCTTGCTGCGGCCTGACTTCAATTCCAATTATCTGAGCTATCAGTGGCATCGGGACCAGGAGGCGGCGGCTGAGACCGTAAGAAAATACACGGAAGCGGAAAAAAAGCTGTTTTACGGCTGGCTTGGCGAGACGGAGGTACGCTGGTTTTCCGAAGAGGACAGCGCACGAAAGGAGCTTCAAAGCTTTTTGAGCGTGGAGCCGGGAAGCCGGGGTATCCTCCTTTCCATGTATGACAATGGAAGCTATATGGGGAATATCTGCATTCTGGGAGCCGACCCTTCCCTGTTAGGCAGGCCGGCGGAATATCAGAATCTGGCAGAGCTTGGCCGGGTGGTCCAGGGACAGCTCAATCAGCATCAGCATGATATTGCCAGCAAGGCAAAATCGGAATTCCTTTCCCGGATGAGCCATGAGATCCGCACTCCCATGAACGGCATCATCGGCATGACGGCCATTGCCCTGCAGCAGGACCAGACGCCGGAGCGGATTACGGACTGTCTGCAGAAGATCCGGTCTTCGTCCGATTATCTGCTGGGGCTGATCAATGATATTCTCGACATGTCCAAGATTGAGAGCGGCAAGATGAAGCTGGAGCCTTTCAATTTCAATATGGACGATATGCTGGGCACCATCCGCGAACTGATCCTGCCGCAGGCCGTTGCAAAGGGCATTCATTTCATCCCGGAAATTGAACTGAAGCATCACTGGTTTTTTGCAGACAGAATACGAATCAGCCAGGTGTTAATCAATCTGCTGGGTAATGCGGTGAAATTTACGCCGGAGGGCGGAAGCATTACCCTTGTCGTAAAGGAGACCTCAGTTTCCGAGGATGGGATTTTCCTCTGCTTTGCAGTAAAGGATACGGGAATCGGCATTGCAAAGGAGGAGCAGGACCGGGTATTCCGCTCCTTTGAGCAGGCCGGCAACAGGAATCCCTCCAAACAGCAGGGAACCGGCCTGGGACTTTCCATCAGCAGCCGCCTGATCCAGATGATGGGCAGCAGCATCCAGCTGGAAAGCGCCCCGGGCAAAGGCAGTACGTTCAGCTTTCTTATTTCCCTGGCCCCCGGAGAGGATGAGGGCGCCAGAGCGGAAAAAGAAGAGATTTCTTTCGAAGGCTGCCGTGTCCTGGTGGTAGAGGACAATGAGCTGAACGTGGAAATTGCGCAGTGCCTTCTGGAGGAACGGGGCTTTGAGGTGGACTGTGTATACGACGGCTCCCAGGCGGTGGAACGCATCCGCACGGCGCAGCCCGGAACCTATGACGTAATTTTGATGGACATTATGATGCCGGTCATGGACGGCCTGGAGGCCGCCCGCACCATCCGCGGCATGGATCGGGAGGACTGCCATACGATTCCGATCATCGCCATGTCGGCGAATGCCTTTGACGACGATCTGAAGGAATCGGTAAAATGCGGCATGAACGGACATTTGTCCAAGCCTGTCGATGTGGATAAATTATATGAGACCCTGAATGCGGTGATCCGCGGCGGCAGGTAAGGCCCGAACAGAGAGTGAAGGAACAGGCGGGAAAGCGAAAAACGGGATATGAAACGGGTGCAGTCTTTGAATCAGAAGGGCTGCACCCGTTTTTTTCATAGATAGTCCCGAATGGTCAGGATAATCTGCCGGAGGGCCTTGCGCCCTTCGGGAATCCGTTCGAACATCCACCCATGGACCATGTCCGGGTAGGTGTAAATGTGATACGGCGTATGGGCCCGCCGGAGAGCTTCTTTTAAAAGAAGCGTGTCCGCATACAGGATGTCGTTGTCCCCGGTCCACACAGTGACCCTGGGGAGCCCCGCCATGGAACCGAACACAGGGCTGACCAGCGGAGAGGAGAGGGGACGGCTGCCCGCATAGAGAAGGGCGGCCTCCCGGCACCCGGAGGGCTCCAGCACGGGGTCCCTGTGGGCCAGGACGTTCCGGATGGGATTGTTCCCGGAAAGGTCCAGGTAGGGGGAGAGCAGAAGAAGCTGGCCGGGAAGCGGCGCCCCTTTTCGGACTGCCTGCCTGGCCGCAGACAGGGCCAGATTTGCCCCGGCTCCGTCACCGGCCAGGATTATTCCGTGCGGGCATTTTGCCGCCAGATCCAGATAAAGCTCCATGCAAAAGGAGAGGATCCGTTTGTGAGTATGCTCCGGGATCAGCGGATAATCGGGAATGACCATGGGACAGCCGGTGCCAAAAAGAAGCCTTCTTGCAAATCTCCAGTGTTTTTCAGAAACCCCGGTCAGGAAAGCGCCGCCGTGTAAATACAGGATGCAGGGCTTTTCTTCTGCTTTTTCAAAATCCAGATAATAGACCGGCCGGCCGGATTGTACGGCGGCCTGGACCTGATGATGCCGTTCCAGATATTTCGGAGGAACCATATCCCTTGGATTGCCGTGATTTCTGGCGGCGAGCCGCCTGCTCAGGTCGTTTTTTGCCCTGGTGAGCACTTTATATTGGTAAGAAAGAGAACTGATAATGCCAGGCATAGAAAAACTCCTTTTCTGCAAATGTTGTTTTGGACATTATAGCACATATTTTCCTGTCTGTCCTCATAGGTTGTGATAAAAGTCCCGGACGGGCCCGGAGCAGGGACGTTGAGGCCGGAAGGCCCTTTGGGATATGCGACAAAGGGAAACGGGGAGGAGCAAGGTGGCAGAAAAAAAAGCGAAGCGTGGCGGATACCGGCGGGGCATGAACGTGCTGGCGGAGGAAAAGCATCCCTCCGTCTTTGCACGGTTTCTGGAACAGTTGAACAGTCCGCTGATCTATATTTTAATGATTGCGGCGGCCATATCCGCCTTTTTGAAGGAATACGGGGACATGGCGATCATTCTGGCGGTCGTTACTCTGAATTCTTTCGTGGGTGTGATCCAGGAAGGGAAGGCGGCAAGGGCGCTGGAGGCATTGAAGAAGATATCCAGCCCGAAAGCCCTGCTGAAGGAAGGGGAACGGGTGCGGGAGGTACCTGCCGCCAGCCTGATTCCGGGGGACATTGTCTGCCTGGAGGCCGGGCGTCAGGTCCCGGCGGATTTGCTTTTGAAAACGGCGGTTAATCTGAAGATCGAGGAGGCGGCCTTAACCGGGGAATCGGTTCCCGTGGCCAAGGATACGGGGAGGAACAACAGGGCCTATATGTCCACCAACGTCACCTATGGCCGGGGTGAGGGGATCGTGACGGCCATAGGCATGGAGACGGAGATCGGCAGGATCGCCGGGATGCTGCAGAGCACAAAGGCGGAAAAAACGCCGCTCCAGAGACGGCTGGCCGATCTGGGAAAGGTGTTAAGCATCCTTTCCGTCATCTTATGTGTTCTGTTGTTTTTGATCGCCGTGTGGCAGAGGAGGGACATTCCGGAAATGCTGATCACGGCCATTTCCCTTGCGGTGGCGGCAGTACCGGAAGGGCTTCCGGCCATTGTGACCATGGTGCTGGCTTTAAGTGTTTCACGGATGGTGAGGGTAAATACCATCGTGAAGCGGCTTCCCAGCGTGGAGACCCTGGGGGCGGTCAGCGTAGTCTGTTCCGACAAGACGGGAACCCTGACCCAGAACCGGATGACGGTGGCCAGGTGCTATACGGGAGGCCGGGTCTGCGCTCCGTCAGAGCTTAAATGCGACCTGGACCGGCATTTCCTTCGGGGATTCACTCTCTGCAACGATGCGGAGGTTTTCCGGAACGGCGTCTTCGGAAGCGGGGGGAGGCCTGCGGGGGAGGAGGCCGGAAAAAAGGGAAAAGATGAAGAGACAAAAACGCAGAGGGTTTCCGGGGGAACGGGCCGGTTCGGGGATCCGACGGAGCTTGCCCTGCTTGACATGGCGGCCCTTCACGGACTGTACCGCAGAGAGCTGGAGCGGAGCATGCCGAGAAGGGCGGAGATCCCTTTTGATTCAGAGCGAAAGCTGATGACCACCCTCCATGCGGACCGGGGCGGCAGGATTTCTTATACGAAGGGGTCGCCGGACGAAGTGCTCGACCGGTGCCGCTTTGTCTGGAAGGAGGGCCGTGCGGTGTTAATGAGCCGGCAGGAGCGGGAGGAGATCGGAGGGGCGCTGAAAACCTTTACGGAGGGAGCCCTCCGGGTTCTGGCCCTCGCCATGGTTCCGGACGCAGAGGGTCCTTCGGAACGGGATCTGGTCTTTGTGGGAATGGCGGGCATGTCCGATCCGGTACGGCCGGAGGC